>JAJRCY010000110.1 GCA_028678715.1 Methanomicrobiales archaeon
CGGGAGGGTGCGGAAGAAAAAGAAGCCTCGCTAGGTCCCGTAGGGACACCAGTGGGGCCGGTTCAGGAGCGCCGCCACCCCGGCCGCCGAGGGGCCCAGGAAGAGCTCCCGTGGTGAGCCGTCGCCCCCGGGGCCTCCCGCTGCCTGGAGGAGGGCGGCTGCATGCACCAGGACCACGTCGGCATCCGCTGCTCCATCCACCCGCGTGATCCCGGTGGCACTGTCCAGCCCGGGGACATCCCCCGCAGCATAGACCCTCTTTCCCCGGAGCTCCCCGGCCAGCTCCCGCAGGCACGCCTCGCGGCACTCCGCCGGGCAGGCATGGACCTTCCGGGCGAGGCAGAAGAAGGCGGAGACCACGTTCACTATCGCGAGCGCCGCCGACCGCTTCTGCGGCGAGTCCATCACGGCACCGAACATGAAGGAGATGCGGGTGGTGGCCTGCACGGGATCCGGCGTGCAGACCGCACCCGTCCGTCCCCCGAACTCCGCCTGGATGACCGCGCCGCGCTCGTAGCGGCACCGGGGCGCGTCAGGCGTGCGCCGGATGGCCACCACCCCTTCCTCGCAGCCGCTCTCCGCGACGAGCGCCTGGAGGCATGCCACCGCCTCCCGAAGGGGATCCGGGGGGGAGCTCATGCGCCCTCTTCCCCATCGATGAGGATCACCCGGGCGGGGGAGCCATCCAGCCCTTCCAGCCGGAGCGGGAGGGCCACCAGCCAGTACGATCCTTCCGGGACCCCGTCCAGATCCAGGAGTTCCAGGATCGCCATCCCCTGTCCCAGCAGCAGCCGGTGCACGGAACCGTCACCATCGAAGGCCTCAATGGAGGGGGAATCGATGCCGAGCGTGATGATTCCTGCCTCCGCGGCAAGCGCCGCGGCCCCGGGCGTCAGGTGGGGGTAGGCAGGGGAGAAGGCCGAGGAGGCAGAGAACCGGGTCCGGAGCAGGAGCCGGGTATGGCCCCGGATCCTCCCTGACAGTGCCGATGCAGGGATCGCGTCCGGCGCATCCCGGAGGTCCAGGACCCGGGCCCGGCCCACCAGGTGGCCCGGGGGGATCCGGTCCACGGTGGTCCCCCCCGGGAGGTAATGGGACGGGGCATCCAGGTGGGTCCCCGAGTGGGTGGAGAGGTGCAGGTCTGATACAACGGAGCCGCCCAGCGGCCGGGACCGGAAGGAGGGGACCGCGTCCCCTGGATACACCATGGTTCCGGGCCCCAGCGGGCGGGTCACGTCGCGGATCGCCACATGGTCACCTCCCCTTCCACCCGAACTCCCCGATGAGGGGCACGAAGCAGACGCTGCCATGGTACTCCCGCACCACCTGGTCCCCCTTCTTCCGGACCCGGATCAGCTCCTGCACGTCCCTCCCCCCGACCGGGGCCACGAGCCGTCCCCCGTCCGCCAGCTGGGCGAGGAGCGGTGCCGGGATCTCCGGGGTTGCCGCGGTGACCAGGATCCCCTGGTAGGGTGCCTGTGCAGGGAACCCCAATGTGCCATCCCCCACCTCCACCTCCACGTTCGTGATCCCCAGTTGCTGGAGATGTTCCCGGGCGGTAGCCGCGATCTCCGGCAGGCGGTCGATGGTGATGACCCGCGCAACCAGCCTTCCCAGGATGGCGGCCTGGTACCCGCTCCCCGCCCCGATCTCCAGCACGGTATCGCCGGGCGACGGCTCCAGGAGCTCGGTCATCAGGGCCACGATGTAGGGCTGCGAGATGGTCTGGCCGCTGCCGATGGGGAGCGGTCGGTCCTGGTACGCCGCAGACCGGATCGTCCCGGGGACAAAGAGGTGGCGGGGGACCTCCCGAATGGCGGCGAGGACCCGGGGATCCCGCACCCCCCGGGCCGCGATCTGGTTCTCCACCATCCGGGCCCGTTCCTCCTGGTACTCGTCCCTCTCCATCGGTTCAGAACCCGGATTCCGCGGCATCGATGGCGGCATCGATCTGCTTCTGGAGCGCGTCGGGGAGACCCTGGATCTTCACGTCCAGGAATCCCCGGATGATCGTGGCCGTCGCCTCCTCCTCGGAGAGGCCTCGGGCCATCAGGTACTCGATCTCCTCCTGGGCGATCTTCCCCACCGCGGCCTCGTGGGAGAGCTCGGTGCCCACCACTTCGCCATGGATCTCCGGGATGGCGTGGATCAGCCCGTCCTTTAAGATCAGACCCTTGCACTCCAGGTGGCCGCGGGTGCCGTCCACCTTCCCCTGGATCTCGCCCCGCGAGATGATGGTCCCGCCCCTTGTGATGGCCCGGGTGATCAGCTCGGCGGACGCTCCCTTTGCGGCGAGGATGGCACGGGAACCGAGATCCATGGACGAGCCGGGTGACGCGATGACGATGGACGAGAACCGGGCCACCGATCGCTCACCGGAAAGGGTGGCGGTGGGGTACATCTGCACCTTTTTCACCGGCTGCATGCAGACATAGTTGGAGAGGAAGGTGGCGCCCTCCGAGAGAAGGGCGGCGCTCCGGGGATAGACCTCGATCTCCTCGCCCCAGGTGTGGATCATGGTGAAGGAGATCTTGGCATTCTTCCCGACGTAGAACTCCGAGATGCCGTAGTGGGCGCCGCCCCTGCCCACGTGCCGTGCGCTGGCACAGCCGGAGACGATGTGCAGCTCCGCGTCCTCCTCGGCGATGATGATGTTGTGGACGTGCTGGATCTGCTCCTTCCCCAGGTACAGGCAGGCCTGGATCGGGAGGATGTTCTTTGACCCCTTCCTCCCGATGATCACGTAGCCCCGGGGGTTCTTCTGGGCCGCGACGTGCTTCGTCACGTCGTCCTTGTCCTTCTGCACCACCTTCCAGTAGTTCTTCTCCAGCTCGGGGTACCGCTCCAGCGCATCGGCGATGGACATCACCTCGATCCCGGTCTCGGAGCAGGTGGCATGGGCCACGTCCTGGTTCAGCTGGAGGTAGGACCCGCACCGGGTCGTCATGGCGAGGTCGATCCCCACCTGGGCCATCCGGTCCCGGTCATCGGGGGTGAGGGAGCCCGGCACGTCTACTTTCTGCATTCCATGCACTCCTTGTAGCCCCGCTCCCGGATCTCCTTTAACATCTCCCGGGCGGCCCCATGGCACTTGATCATGCCGTCGCACATCATGTGCCCCTGGTTCGTGTCGATGTAGTCCAGGATGAAGCCGGTGTGGGTGATGATGAGCCCGCTCTTCTTCCGGTGGACGATGTGCTTGTCCTTGTCGAGAAGCCTCCCGATGGCGGCGCCGATGAGGGAGATGTTCTCGAGATCCACCCCGCTCTCCGGTTCGTCCAGCATCACGAAGTCCGGGTGCTGGACCGAGAGCTGGAGCACCTCGCTCCGCTTGATCTCGCCCCCCGAGAACCCCTTGTTGATGTCCCGGTCCAGGAACCGTTCCATGTTCACGGCCTTTGCATACTTCTCGATCTCTTCCTTCGTCTCGCCCGATGCGGCAGTGAGAAGCTTCGAGAGCTTGAGACCGCTGATCGTGGGGGGACGCTGGAACATGATCCCCATCCCCATCTTTGCCCGCTCGTTCACCGGGAGGCCGTTAATCTCCTTTCCCTTGAACCGGATGGACCCCTGCGTGACGGTATACCCTGAAAATCCCATGATCGTCATCAGCAGGGTCGATTTGCCTGACCCGTTGGGTCCCATCAGCACATGGGTCTCCCCCTCGCCGATCTGGAGGTTGATATCGTGGAGGATCTCCTTCCCGCCTATCTCCACGTGCAGGTCTTTGATATCCAGCATAACCGTTCCCGGATTATACTGACCCCGCGGGAACATTAACCCTGCTCCCGGCGGTCCACTTTCGCCCCGCGCACCCTGAAGGGGTTTATCTCCCCTTCCCGACCCCTTCCCCCATGCACGGAATCACCTTCACCTGCATTGCGGAACGGGCCAGGGACTACCCTCTCGTCTGGCGCAGGGGCCAGGTCCGCAAGACCATCACGGCTGCCCGGGACCCGGGCGGATGCTCCCCGGACCCCACCGGCCGGTGGCTACTGTTAAACACTCTGGAGACCAACCGGTTGCTCCAGGGACAACCGGTCCATGAGGCCTGAGAAGGTTCGGGACAAGCCGGGGAAGGAACAGAGCCGGAAAGGCACGAAATCGGCGAGATCAAGGGTCGAGCCGCCGGAACCGGAGAGTATGGACCGGTTCGTGAACCGGATCATCTGCGGGGATGCAGGGGCGGTCC
>JAJRCY010000111.1 GCA_028678715.1 Methanomicrobiales archaeon
CTCCGGGTCCACGGCCTTCCTGTCGCGGCCTACCAGGTGAGCGGCGAGTATGCCATGATCCGGGCAGCGGCGGCGCAGGGCTGGCTCAGCGAGCGGGAAGCGGTGCTGGAGACCCTCACCTGCATCCGGCGGGCGGGGGCGGATCTCGTCATCACCTACTTTGCGCGGCAGGCTGCGGGGTGGCTGCGTGAAGAGCAGTGACCTCTTCGTCGAAGCCCGGAACCTGATGCCCGGCGGGGTGTCAAGCCCTGTCCGGGCCATCTCCCCGTACCCGTTCTATACCCGGAAGGCGTCGGGCGCCCGCCTCACCACGGTGGAGGGCACCTCCCTCATCGACTGCTGCATGGCCTACGGGCCCCTGGTCCTGGGCCACGCCCACCCGGAGGTCCGGAAGGCGCTGAAGGGGCAGCTCCCGGAGGGGTGGGTGTACGGGACCCCGTCCCCCCACGAGCTGGAGCTGGCGCGGGTGATCACCGGCGACCACCCCTCCGTCGAGATGATCCGGTTCGTCTCCAGCGGGACGGATGCCACCATGTCGGCCCTGCGTCTGGCCCGCGGGTTCACCGGGAAGAGCGACATCGTCAAGGTGGAGGGAGGGTTCCAGGGCGCTCACGATGCGGTGCTCGTAAAGGCCGGCTCCGGTGCCACCACCATGGGGGTCCCGGACTCCGCAGGGGTTCTCCCCGATGTCGCCCGGCACACCCTCCAGGTGCCGTTCAATGACGCGGAAGCCCTGTCCCGGACCCTCTCGACCCACACGGACGTTGCTGCCGTCATTCTGGAACCGGTGATGGGGAACATCGGCCCGATCCTTCCAAAGCCGGACTACCTGGCTGACGTCCGGTCCCTGACCTGGGAGCACGGTGTGCTCCTGATCTTTGACGAGGTGATCACCGGCTACCGCATCGGCATCGGCGGGGCGCAGAAAGCATATGGCGTGAAGCCCGATCTCACCACGTTCGGGAAGATCATCGGCGGGGGGCTCCCCATCGGAGCCTTCGGGGGGCGCCGGGAGATCATGTCCCTCGTGGCCCCGGCAGGGCCGGTCTACCAGGCCGGGACCTTCAACGGGAATCCCCTCTCCCTCACCGCCGGCCTTGCCACGCTGCGCATCCTTCACCGGGATCCCTCCCTCTACCGCAGGATGGAGGAGGGGACACGGGCCATCGGCGAATCGATTCCCCGGTCAGCGAAGGGCTCCTTTGTCCGGCTTGGATCCCTGTTCAAGTACTTCTTCCGGCCGTTGCCCCCGCAGGATTACCGCCAGGCAAAGTAATGCGACACCGCGGCCTTCCGCACCTTCTGGGAGGGGATGATGCGGCAGGGGATCTTCCTGCCCCCTTCCCAGTTCGAGACCAACTTCCTCTCCGCTGCCCATGGCGAAGAGGAGATCCGGGCCATCGCCGGGAGCTACGCGGCATGCCTCTCCGGCTAGGCACCCGGGGGAGCCGCCTGGCCCTGGCTCAGGCCGAGATGGCATGCCGGGCCCTGGCACAGCAGGGGGTGGAGGTGGAAACGGTGATCATCCGGACGAAGGGGGACGACGTGACCGGCGTCCCCCTCCACGAGATCGGGGGCCAGGGGGTCTTTGTCCGGGCCCTGGACGACGCCATTTTCGCGGGCGAGATCGACGCCGCGGTGCACAGCATGAAGGATATCCCGGCACAGAGGCCACGGGGGGTGACGACCATCGCGGTCCTGCCCCGGGAATCCCCTGCCGATTTCCTGGCGCTCTCCACCGGCATGGCGGATGTGAGGGTGGTGGGCACCTCAAGCACCCGCCGGAGGGCCCAGATCCTGCGCCACGATCCGGCGGTGGAGGTGAAGGTGCTCCGGGGCAACGTGGACACACGCGTGCGCCGGCTCCTTGCCGGGGACTACCATGCCATCGTGCTCGCGGAGGCCGGCATGAAAAGGCTGGGCATCACCCTCCGCGGGTTCCGTTTGCCCCCGGAACGCTTCGTCCCCACGGCCAACCAGGGGGCGGTGGCGGTGGTCTGCCGGGACGATCCCTCCCTGCTCATCACCCTCTCCGGCCTGGACCACACACCCACCCGGCGCGATGTGGCCATCGAGCGGGCGGTGATGGAGGCGGTGGGGGGCGGCTGTGCAACCCCGATGGGTATCTACTGCCGGAAGGGCCGCCTGATCGCTGAGATCCTGGCGCCGGACGGTTCCCGCACCGAGCGCCTGGAGCGGGATGTGAAGACCGCTGCGGATGCGAGGGAGCAGGGGGAGCTGCTCCGGGACCGTGCCCGGGACCTGATCGCTATGGCGCCCGGCGCCATGGCCCCAACGGCAGGTGATGCATGACAGGGAAGGTGTACCTGGTGGGGGCAGGCCCGGGCAGCCGGGACCTGCTGACGCTCCGGGCGAAGGAGGTGCTGGAGCAGGCAGAGGTGGTGCTCTATGACCGGCTGGCCATGGAGATCATCCGTATGATCCCTGACGGTGCCGAGCGGATCGACTGCGGCAAGTCCGGATCCCGGCACACGATGGAACAGGAGGAGATCGAAGCGACGATGGTCCGGAAGGCGAGGGAAGGAAAGAGGGTGGTCCGGCTGAAGGGCGGCGACCCGTTCCTCTTCGGCCGGGGAGGCGAGGAGCTGGAGGCCCTCCGGAAGCACGGGATCCCCGTCGAGCTGGTGCCGGGTGTTTCCAGCGCCATCGCGGTCCCGGGGTGTGCCGGGATCCCGGTGACCCACCGGGGGTACGCCTCCCAGGTGACCTTCCTCACCGGTCACGAGGACCCTTCCAAGGAATCGTCGGCCATCGACTGGAAACACCTGGCGGCATCCCCGGGGACCCTTGTCATCCTCATGGGCGTCCGGCAGCTGCCGTTCATTGCAGCGCAGCTGCAGGAGCATGGTATGGCCGCGACAGTACCGGTGGCAGTCATCGAGCGAGGCCTGCAGCCGGAACAGCGCGTCACCACCGGGACCCTGGGGGATATCGCCGACCGGGCCCGGGAACAGGGGGTCCGCCCTCCGGCAGTAATTGTTATCGGCGATGTGGTGAGACTGTGGAAGGAGGAGTACCTGTGCGGAGCGAAGAAGTAACGAAGGGATACCAGCGGGCGCCCAACCGGTCGCTGCTGTGGTCACTGGGGCTCACCAGAGCGGAGATGGAACGGCCCTTCATCGGGGTTGCGAACGCCTTCAACACCATTGTGCCGGGGCACGTGCACCTGCGCAGCCTGGCGGAACGGGTGCGGGAAGGTGTCGCCGCCGGTGGCGGGGTGGCCTTCGAGTTCGGGGTCATCGGGATCTGCGACGGCATTGCCATGGGGCACCGGGGGATGCGGTACTCGCTCCCGTCCCGCGAGAACATCGCGGACTCCATCGAGCTGATGGCAGAGGCCCACCGGTTCGATGGCCTGGTCTGCATCGGCACCTGCGACAAGATTGTCCCGGGCATGCTCCAGGCCGCGGTCCGGTGCAACATCCCCGCTCTCATCCTGACCGGCGGCCCCATGCTCCCCGGGTTCCTGGGGGGTGAGGAACTCTCCCTGATCGATGTCTTCGAAGGGGTGGGGAAGGTGGCAGGCGGCACCATGACCGAGAAGGAACTGGAAGAGCTGGAGTGCTGCGCCATGCCGGGGTGCGGGTCCTGCCAGGGGCTCTATACGGCCAACACGATGGCCTGCATCACGGAAGCGCTGGGGATGTCGCTCCCGTACTGCGCCGCCACCCCGGCGGTGGATGCCGCCAAGCTCCGGCTGGCCCGGAAGACCGGGGAACGTGCCGTCGGTCTCGTGCGGGAGGGAATCACACCCCGACAGATCGTGAACGCCCGCAGCATCCGGAACGCCATCCGGGTGGACATGGCCCTGGGCGGCTCCACGAACACGGTCCTGCATCTGCTGGCCCTGGCCGCCGAGGCAGGGGTTTCCCTCACCCTGGAGGACTTCTCACGGATCGGCGCCGAGGTCCCGCACCTCGCCGACATGCAGCCCGCGGGGCCCCACTCCATGCTGGCCCTCCACCGGGCAGGTGGCATCCCGGCAGTCCTCTCGAGGCTGAAGGGCGTGCTGGAGGAGAATCCCACCGTTGCAGGGCGCTCCATCCGGGCCACCGCCGGGAAGGGCACGGTGCGGGACGCGGAGGTCATCCGGCCCCTCGGGAAGCCCGTGAAGCCTGCCGGGGGCCTCCGCATCCTCCGGGGGACCCTC
>JAJRCY010000112.1 GCA_028678715.1 Methanomicrobiales archaeon
GCAGCATCTTCCTGGACGGGCTGGGCGTGGAGGTGGTTCCCACCTCCTCCAATGCCGCCTCGGCAAAGGAGATGGAACATCACCCGGGGAGCGGGGCGCTCATCTCCCGGTTCACGGCCGCCCACTACGGGATCCCCCTCGTCAGGGAGGATGTGCAGAACAGCCCGGGGAACATCACCCGGTTCGTCCGGATCGGGGCGAAACCGGGTCCATGTCCCCCGTGCACCAAGTGCAGCCTCCTGATCGACCCCCATACCGACCGCCCGGGCCTCCTCCACGATCTGCTGGGGGTCTTCTCGGCCCGGGGCATCAACCTGACCCGCATCGAATCGCGGCCCTCCAAGCGGGGGATGGGGAGCTACGTCTTTTTCATCGACTTTGCCATGGCGCCTGGATGGGAAGGGGCTGTCGCCTTTTTGAAGGAGATCACCCACGTGAAGGACCTGGGCTGCTACACCTGCCTGGAGGTTCCGGAGTGAGGGTGACCCTCCGCCGGGCCAGGGACCTGGACCTCCGGTTCACGGCTCCCCCCTCCAAGAGCTATACCCACCGGGCCCTGATCGCCGGGGCCCTCGCCGAGGGGGAGACCGTGCTCCGGTCTCCCCTCGTGGCTGAGGATACCCTCCGGACCCTCGGGGCCCTCCGGGCTCTGGGCGTGGAGATCACGGGTGACGGGGATTCCCTCCGGATCCGCGGGGCCGCCGGCAGGTTCCCCCCCGGCAGGCCGGTGACCCTGGACCTGGGGAACTCGGGGACCTCCCTGCGGCTCCTCTCCTCCGTTGCCCTGCTGGCTCACCGGGAGGTGACGCTGGACGGCTCCCCCCGGATGCGGGAGCGGCCGGTGGGTCCCCTGGCCGATGCCCTCTCGGTCCTGGGGGGTGAGGTCCGGTACCGGGACCGCCCGGGCTATCCACCTGTCACGCTCAGGGGGACATTCCGGGGCGGGGATGTGACGGTGAACGGCAGCATCTCCAGCCAGTTCTCCTCCTCCCTCCTCCTGGCAGGGCCCTGCGGGAGCGAGGACCTGGTGATCCGGATCGATCCCCCGCCGGTCTCGGCCAGCTACCTGGACATCACTGCCGACATCATGACCTCCTTCGGGGGAGAGGTGGAGCGGGAGGGCTACACCCTCTTCCGGGTGCGGGCAGGGAAGGGCTACCGGGCGATGGATTACCGGGTGGAGGGAGACTACTCCTCGGCATCGTACCTGCTGGCCCTGGCTGCGGTCGCGGGGGGAAGGGTGACGGTGGAGGGCCTTGCCCCGCACTCGGTGCAGGGGGACAGGATGTTTCTCTCGATCCTTGATGACATGGGGTGCCGGGTCCGGGCGGAGGCGGATTCCGTCACCGTCGAGCGGACGGGGTCGCTCCACGGGGTGGAGGCAGAGATGGCCCGGGCCCCGGACACGGTGATGACCGTCTGCGCGGTGGCGCCCTTTGCCGACAGCCCCACCACCCTTACGGGGGTCGGCCACCTTCAGTACAAGGAGAGCGACCGGATCCGGGTGATGGCCGAACGGATCCGTTCCCTGGGGGGGAAGGTGGAGGTGGGGGATGACCGGATCCGGATCATACCCGCCCCCCTGCACGGGGGTACGATCGACCCGGCCGGCGACCACCGGATCGCCATGGCCTTCGCCGTCATCGGCCTTGGCGCAGGAGGGGTGACGGTGGAGCACGCAGAGACCGTGGGGAAGTCCTTTCCCGGGTTCTGGGATCAGCTGCAGGGGGCCGGCCTCCTGTGAGGGTGGTTTTGATCGGGTTCCGGGGGGCGGGCAAGACCCACGTCGGGAAGCTCGTCGCCACCCGGATGGGCACACCGTTCCTGGACCTGGACCGCGAGATCGAAGCCAGGGCAGGCCGGCCGGTTCCGGAGATCTTTGCCGCCGAGGGCGAAGCAGGATTCCGCCGCCGGGAGCGCCAGGTGATCGCCACGCTGCCACAGGGGCCCCTGGTGGTGGCTGCCGGTGGCGGGGCCGTTCTCGACCAGGAGAACGTGCGCCACCTCCGCGAGGGCTCCCGCACGGTACTCCTCCGGGCTTCGGAGGCCGCCATCCTGGACCGGATCAGGGGGAGCAGCCGCCCTTCCCTCACGGGGCGTCCGCTGGAGGAGGAGGTGCCTGCCCTCCTCGCTGCCCGCCGCACCGCCTACCTGTCGGCCGCTGACTTCTGCGTGGACACCACGTCGCTGTCGCCACAGGAGGCGTGCCAAAGGATCGGGGAGACCCTTGACGCCGGGACCGTAGCCAAGGGAGCACGGGAGGAAGGGCTCCGGCTCCTGGATATCGTGGGGATACCGGCAGGGGACCTGCGCCGGGTACGGAAGATCCTTGCAGGCGACGGGGAGGACCCCCTCACCCGCATCTGCGGGGTGGCAGGGAACCCCGTGCTCCACTCCCGGACCCCGGCGCTCCAGAATGCCCTGTTTGTCCGGTACGGCCTCGGGTTCTTCTCCACCTTCTTCCAGCCCCGGGAGATAGGTACCCTCATGCAGACGATGCGACTCCTGGATCTCCGGGGCTGTGCCGTGACCATCCCCTTCAAGGAGCAGGTGATCCCGCACCTGGACGTGGTGGACAGGGATGCGGAGACCATCGGCGCGGTGAACACGGTGGTCCAGTGCGGGGGCGAGCTCTCCGGGTTCAACACCGACTGGCTCGGCATCCGGGGTCCCCTGGAGCACCTGCGGGGGGCCCGGGCGGTGCTGGTGGGCGCCGGCGGGGCGGCCGCTGCCGCGGCCCATGCCATGGTCTCCCTCCGGATGCAGGTCACCATCCTGAACCGGTCACCGGGGCGTGCGCGGCAGCTGGCGGACCGGATCGGGTCTGCCCACGGGCCCCTTTCGGACCTGGAACGGCTCGCACCCGACGTGGTGGTCCACGCGACGCCGGTGGGCATGCACCCGGACCGGGGGATGGCCATTCCCGCCCGGACGCTCTCGGCGGGCATGACGGTCTTCGACCTGGTATACACCCCGCCGGAGACCCCGCTGATCCGGGCAGCCCGGGCGGCAGGGTGCCGGGCGATCCCGGGCACCGAGATGTTCATCCGCCAGGCACGCGAACAGTTCCGGTATCTCACCGGGATCCTGCCCGGTGAGGGCGAGGTGAGGGGGATCGTGGAGTCATGAACACCTTTGGCAGGAACTTCCGGTGCACCACCTTCGGCGAGAGCCACGGCAGGGCGCTGGGGGTCGTGATTGACGGCTGCCCGCCGGGGCTTCCGCTCGGGGAGGAGGATATCCAGCCGCTCCTGGATCGCCGGCGGCCGGGCACCGGGCCCCTCGTCTCGGCACGGGGCGAACCGGACCGGGTGGAGATCCTCTCCGGGGTCTTCGAGGGGAGGACCACCGGTGCCCCCGTGGCGCTGCTTGTCGAGAACCGTGACCGGAGGTCCGCGGACTACGATGCCCTCCGGGAGGTCTTCCGGCCCGGCCACGCGGACATCACGTACCAGGCCAAGTACGGGATCCGGGACCACCGCGGCGGGGGCAGGTCCTCGGGACGGGAGACGGTGGGAAGGGTGGCGGCCGGTGCCGTGGCCATGAAGGTTCTGGCCCTGCAGGGGATCCGGATCAGGGGGGAGATCCGGGAGATCCATGGCACCTCCTCCGCGGAGGAATGGGAGCAGGAGATCCTGCGCGCAAAGGCCGCCGGCGACTCGGTGGGGGGCATCGTTGAGATCGTGGCAGAGGGGTGTCCCACGGGCCTCGGGGACCCGGTCATGGGCAAGCTGGACGCCGCCATTGCCGGTGCCCTGATGGGGATCGGTGCGGTGAAGGGCGTGGAGATAGGGTCCGGGTTCGCCGCTGCCCGGAGTTTCGGGAGCGAGAACAATGACCCGATGGTTCCCGGTGGTTTCCTCTCCAACCACGCGGGCGGGATCCTGGGCGGGATCAGCACCGGGCAGGAGATCGTGGTCCGGATCGCGGTGAAGCCCACACCCTCCATCTCGAAGCCCCAGCAGACAGTGGACCTGGAGGGGAATGCCCGGGAGATCCGGGTGGAGGGGAGGCACGACCCCTGCATCGTGCCCCGGATCCTGCCCGTTGCCGAGGCAATGGTGGCCCTTGTCCTGGTGGACGCATGGCTGGAGCAGGAGAAGTACCGGGGGTTTCGCAAGTACGTTCCCTGAGAGGTTCCGAACGGACAGGAGATACCCGGAACTCC
>JAJRCY010000113.1 GCA_028678715.1 Methanomicrobiales archaeon
CACGAAGGAGATCGGCTGGACCCCGAAGGTCGTCCGGACCCCGCCCATCGAGTCCACGACCATCAAGCAGATCCGGCAGTACCTCCGGTCGGTGAAGGAGGAGCGTAAGACCTTCCTCCGGGGCATCGGCCGCAGGATCCACCGGGAGACCATCTCCAAGGACGAGTGGGTGCGGGTCACGACCCTCGGGTGCTGCCGCGAGGTGGGCCGGGCTGCCTTCCTCATCTCCACCCCGGAGAGCAGGATCCTCGTCGACTGCGGCGAGAAACCGAGCAATGCCAACGGCACCCCGTACCTCTACGTCCCCGAGATCCACCCCCTCTCCGGCCTCGACGCCGTGGTCCTCACCCATGCCCACCTGGACCACTGCGCCCTCGTCCCCCTCCTCTTCAAGTACGGCTTCGACGGGCCGGTGTACAGCACCCCCCCGACGAGGGACCTCTCGGCCATGCTCCAGCTTGACTACCTGGAGGTGATCCAGAAGGAGGCGGGGAAGACCCCCTATACCTCCACGGACGTGAAGAACTATATCCGGCACTCCTTCACCCTGAACTACGGGGCGGTGACCGACATCGCACCGGACATCAAGCTCACCTTCCATAATGCGGGGCACATCCTCGGCTCGGCCATCGCCCACTTCCACATCGGCGACGGCCTCTATAACATCGCCTTCACCGGGGACTTCAACTACAGTAAGAGCCGGCTCTTCTCCCCGGCCGTCTCCCAGTTCCCCCGCCTGGAAGCGATCTTCATGGAGAGCACCTACGGCGGCTCCAACGACGTCCAGCAGCCCCGCAGGGAAGCAGAGGTGAAACTCTACGAGGTGGTCACCGCCGTCCTCTCCCGGGGCGGGAAGATCCTGATCCCGGCCTTCGCCGTGGGCCGGTCCCAGGAGGTGATGCTCGCCCTCGAGGAGGGGATGCGCCTGGGCCGGATCCCGAAGGTGAGCGTGTACCTGGACGGTATGATCCGGGAGGCCACCGCCATCCACACCACCTACCCCGAGTACCTGAACTCGGAGCTCCGGAACCAGATCTTCCACAACGGCGCGAACCCGTTCCTGGCCCCGTGTTTCGTGCAGGTGGACTCCCCGGAAAAGCGGGAGAAGGTCATCTCGGGTGACCCCTGCGTCATCATCACGACGAGCGGCATGCTGAACGGCGGGCCCGTGATGGAGTACCTGAAGGGGCTCTCCCCTGACCCCCGGAACGCGCTCGTCTTTGTCGGGTACCAGGCGGAGGGGACCATCGGAAGGAGGATCCAGAAGGGGTGGCGCGAGGTGCCGCTGGGCGGCCGGGAGACGATCGCCATCAGCCTGGAGATCTTCACGGTGGACGGGTTCTCCGGCCACTCGGACCGCAGGGAGCTCGTGAACTACGTGGCCCACCTGCAGCCCAAGCCCGAGAAGATCTTCACGGTCCATGGCGACGAGAACAAGACGATAGACCTCGCCGTCTCTCTCCACAAGCGGTTCCACATCGAGACCCACTCTCCGATGAACCTGGAAACCTACCGCATGATCTGACATGCCGCGGAGGCTCCCGCTCCACCTCGGGATCTTCGCGGTGATGGCGCTCTCCAACGCCATCGTTCCCATCCTCCCCTCCTATGGAGAAGGCCCCTTCTTCCAGTCCGGCATCTACGCGGCCTACTTCCTGGGCGCCTTTGCGACAGTCATCCCGGCAGGCATGCTCTCGGACCGCGTCGGCCGGCTGCCGGTGATCCGGGCCGGCCTCTTCCTGACTCTCATCGCCGGGATGCTGATCCTGGCATTCCCCTCGCCCTTCACCGTGCTGGGGGCCCGGGCCCTGGAGGGGGTGGGAGCCGGCCTCTTCGTGGCCGCGGCGATGGCACTCGTCAATTCCCAGCCGGACCATGAATCCCTCTCCGGTATCTTCATGGGCGCCCTGAACGCGGGCCTGGTGGCAGGCCTGCTCGCCACCGGTTCCATTGACCGGGCTATGGGCATGGAGACCGGGGGCATCCTCCTCTTCACGATCCTCTCCGCGGTCTTTCTCCTCTCCACGCTCCTCCTCAGGGAGGATGCGACCCTCCGGCGGCCGGAAGCGGCGTTCCCGCAGCTGATCAGGGACTACGTGTGGCTCTTTCTGTCGGCGGTGATCCTGGTGGGGATGACCGGCGCCGTGACCGCCATCTACCCCGGGTACACCGGCGGTGAGCCGGCAGCTCTCGCCACTGCCCTCGCCCTGATGAACCTGGCCACCATCGGGGCAGTCATCGTGGCATCCCGCCTGCACCTCCCGCCGGTCCCCACCCTCCGGGTGGCAGCCATCGCCATGGTGGCCGGCGTGCTGCTCGTCATGGCGAGCCCGCTGGGTTTCCTGGCTGTCGGCGCCATCGCTGGCGTGGTGATGATCGCCCAGCTGGCCTACCTCGGCGCCACCGGCCTGCGGCAGGGGCGGGTCATGGGCCTCTACAACGCGGCGAGCTACCTAGGCATGACGATGCTCCCGGCCCTGGCAGGCCTCACGGCAGAACGCGTCTCCTTCACCGCGGCATTCCTGCTCCTCTCGGCGTTCTCCCTGGTGGTGGCAGGGACCATCGGCCGGTGCGAGTGCCGGCTGCCGCAGTCGCAGAAGAATTAACGCCCGCGGGCAGTGCCACTCCTGCACCGCGTTGTATCCCGAACCGGGGAGAAGTCAGCTTCCGAATGTCGAGAAGCAGCCTTGTGAAGAACTATCCTCAGGTGGGGGTGGGACCGGGAGGGGGCTCTGCCTCCCCCCCGTCACCCTCCCCCGATCAGGATTTGACGACGGGGGAGTTACTCTGGGGGTAAAGACGGAGAATCGCTAACTCTCTGAGGGGGGACGGATCTCCGACTCCCGGTCCACCAGCAGGTTCAGGGCATCGTGCTGCGGATTGTGCCGGACCAGGACCCGGGAGAAGACCAGCAGTTTCCCGTAGGATGCCCGGGCGAGCACAGCTGCAGCCTTCCTCCGGTGTGCCGGGATCACTGCGTAGGCCGGTGTTGCCGCCGTGCCATCACAGACCTTGTACACATGGTAGTCCCGGTCTCCCAGGTCGCCCGACATGACGGCTGCAAGAACGGTGACCCTCCTTCCCTTCTGGCGGGGGAGGGAGGAGAGCCGCCGGGTGCCCGCCGGGCGGGTGAGGGACGCGGTCTCTCCGGTGTCCCCTCCCTTCTGCAGCACGGCCCAGGAGTACTTCAGGTCCGTGTTCAGGTACCGGTAGGGTTCGCTGCAGGCGGCAAGGCGTTCCATCAGCTGCGTGGGTTGGATCGGCGGTCGGGATTCAAAGGACCAGCACTCCCGCGCAGGGCACGGCCCTCCCCAGGGAAACACGCAGGGACCCCGGACCCCGAAACCAAGAGAGACCATCTCGCGGGTGAGACGGCGGAGCAGCGTGGAGCTGGCGAGATCCGCGGGCTCCACAACGAGGATACTCCCGCCCGGTGCAAGGCCATCTGCTGCTGCCTTCACGACATCAGCCTTCTTTCGGTCCGAAAGGCCAGGGATCTCATTCAGCACGCCGGAGAAGACCAGGAGATCGATCCCGTCGGGGAGATCCTCCCGCGGGATATCCCGGATGTCACGGGGCACCGGCGGGTGGATCGTGATCCGGTCCATGCCCGCCGTGAAAGGGGGCACCAGGGCCTGGAACGCCTCCCGGTGCTCATCCGAGGGCTCCACGGCGAAGACCTCGGCAGAGCCGGCCCCCGCACGACGGTACCATTCGGCCAGGGCCAGGGGCATGATGCCGGGGCCGGTGCCCACGTCCAGCACCCGCAGGTGGGCGGGAATCAGCCCGGCCCGGACCAGATCCTGGAAGAGGTGCAGCGTCTGGAAGTAAAAGACCGGGAACTGGTAGGCCAGGTAGGCCATCACCCGGTAGCCTGTCCGGTAGCTGATCCGGCGGGCCCTGCCCTCCCGCCAGTACTCGCCCTTCTGGGCCCGGATGGCGGACCGGATCCGCTCCAGCACCACGGGGTCATCCCAGGGTTTCCCCGTCTTCCGGGCGATGTAGCCCTCCACCAGCCGCTGCAGGGAATCCGGCACTGCGCGGGTACGGAACAGTTCCTGCAGGCGCCGCTCGCCGTCCTGGGAGATCCTGAGGGATTCTCCCCGAAATGCAGACTGCGGCAGCGGATCCTTCTCCATCGGTGTACGGATCTGCCGCCGG
>JAJRCY010000114.1 GCA_028678715.1 Methanomicrobiales archaeon
CAGATCTCCCGGGTCACCGGCTACCTGCAGGACGTCTCCGGGTGGAACGCCGGGAAGCAGCAGGAACTGAAGGACCGGATCCGCTACACCGTGGCCTGACCGACCAGGATTGCGTTTCCAGTTGGCAGAAAAAAAGTGGGGACGGGATGGATCCCCGGGGGAATCCCTTTACTTCTTCCCCTTGCTGTTGCCCTTCTCCATATCCGGCGAGTTGCTGTTCCCCCTGCCGTTCCCGTTTCCGGTATCCGCATTCTTGCCGTTCCCGTTCGCCTGATTTCCCTTCCCCTGGGAACCGGTCACCGTGTCATCGTCAGATGTCCCGGCCTTCTTTCCGTTCCCCTTTGTGCCTTGCGAATCTGCCGTGCTGCAGTCCCCGGTGCACTCAGGCTCCCCATCCCCGCTGGCTTTCTTCAGCTGGCCGCGGTTCCTGTCCTGGTCCTGGCCGGGCGTCGGCGTGGCGTCTGTGGTGGGTGCGCCTTCATCTGCCGCGTCTTCTGTCTCATCGTCCAGGGGGAGGATGGTGTCCAGGAAGCCGGCAAGGAAGGCATCCAGCCCCTTCTTCTTCTTCCCGATCACCCGGACCGTGTCTTCCCCGGAGACCTTCACGGTCTCCCTGCCGGAGGAAATCGTTGCCTCGCAGGAGATGGTGAGGGAATCCTCCCCGGCTTCCACGTCCGGCAGGTCCTGCCGCCGGAACTTGGCCATGATCGTGCCGCCGTCCTTCTGAGTCACCTGGATCTTCTTGGGCTCGGCCTCGTTGCAGACGAGGGAGCTTGCCCCGATATCGACCTCTTCCAGCGGGTAGTCTTCACCGAGCTTGATGAAGACGGTGAAGACGCCACGGCTCCCCAGGTTCAGGGTCTCGGGCTTCACGGTGATCTCCGCGGGGATGGATCGGCCAACACCGGTGGAGGCGGATGCCTGGTTGTTGGTCGAATCAGTGTCCTCCTGTTCTGCTGTGACGGAGGCTCTGTTCTCCCAGTCCCCCTCCTCTGCGAGCGTCGTCGGCAGGGTGAGGGTGGCGGTTGCATCGACAGCCAGAGATGAAATCGACCATATGGGATGGGCATCATCAGTACCCCCGGTGGGATCAAAGGTACCGACATCTGCTGTAACCACGCCCAGCGTATACTCTCCGATGCCTGTCAGGTCTTCGGTCACCACAATGCCGGTGGCCTCATCCGGCCCGTTGTTCGTGAGTGTGAGGACCCAGACAATCTGGTCCCCGGCATAAAACGGCCCCTCTGCCAGGGGCGCCTTTGCGAGTGCGAGATCTGCTTCTCCCACGTCCTGTGCCTGTACGGCAGGGATCGCGCCGAACCCCAGGGCTATTGCGATGAGGAGGAGCGCCATGATTCTCGTATGCGATGTCATCTCATTCTCTCCTTGGTGAATCCTGTATCCGCATATATCCCAGGATTCCCTGATCCGGGCTCTTACGGGCGGGTGATTAAGGCTGGTGACAGTTCTGCACGGTACACCCGGTTCAGGATCCCACATCATGTTAAAAAACCGTGCAGGACAGTTCAAAAAGGAAAGATACGCCCGTAAAGAGGTTTTTTCCCTGCCAGGGAATTCCGGGGCAGGATCGGCGTTTTTCGGCCGCCCGGCACTCCCGATCCCTGCTCCCGCGCAGGGCCAGGATGATGCTCCGGGGATAACCGCGCAGAGCCACGCCCCGGCGCCCCCCCACGGTCGGACGGAACCTTCTTTGTTCCCGTAGACAGAGGACTCAGGGATCCGATGGGGATGAATCCGGAGACGTTCCAGGGTCGTGGGCCGGGGCTTAACGCAGTGCCCTTCGTCATGATCATTGGAGGAGAGGGACCTGTTTCCCTGATGGTCCTATGAGGTATTTTCTCAGGAACGACACCCTTTTCCTCCGCGGGGACTTCACCGCCGCAAGCACCGGTGTCCGCGGCGGCCTGCGGAAGGTCGCTACGATCTTCAACCACACCGTTCCGAAAGCCTTCCCCCACGATGAACCGGCCCCTGCCATGGATGCCATCGCCGCCCGGCAGGGATTCTTCGGCGGGTACTTCGGCCTCCTCACGGCCGTCCCGATGCGCCACCTCTGCATCCTGCAGTACGACTGTGTCACCGTCTTTGTGACCGCGGGCATCTCCGGAGCTGAAACGGAGGGACCCCACACGATCAACATCATTGCCTGTTCCTCCGAAGGCCTCGCGGACGGGGCGCTCCTGGAGGCGATCCTCACGGTCACCACCGCCAAGGGGGATGCCCTGCGGGCCATGGGATACCCTGTATCAGGCACCCCCACCGACGCGGTGATCGCCGCCTGCGAGGGAGAGGTGCAGCACCGCTACGCGGGGACCCTCACCCCGGTGGGGAAGCGGCTCTCCGATGCCGCCTCCCACGGCGTGCAGGAAGCGCTGAAGCGGTACCGGGGCGAGGTGGAGCGGGAGGCCCCCTCCCTCTTCGTGTACAGCCGGTACGGCGGGGACCACTGGGTGGAGTGGAGCCCCGAGGGGTGCCCCTACTACCCGTGCCACTTCGAGGGGCAGCGGTGCGACTTCTGCTACTGCCCCTTCTACCCCTGCCGGGACCCGTCCCTGGGGCAGTGGGTGGAGTCCTCCCGCGGGGGGCAGGTCTGGAACTGCGCCGGGTGCACGCTCCTCCACGATCCTGCCGTCGCCGACCACCTGGAACGGTACCCGGAGGCGTCCCTCCGTGAGCTGAAGAAGATGCGGAAAAAGAAGGGTCCTGCCTGAAAAGGGGACGGGGATCTATTTCTCGGGGATGCCCAGCGCCGTGAGGAGCTCCTGCAGGGGGATCCCGTGGGCCATCGCCGCCTCCCGGACGGTCTCGCCCCGGGCCACGGCGCACCCCAGGCACCCCATCCCGAACCGGAAGAGGACCTGGGCCGACTCGGGCTTCGCCTGGAGGAGTTCCATGATCGTGCTTTCCGCTGTGACTGCCATGCAGATGGTGTTTGTCAGCCCGGATACTTAAGGGTTCGGAGCGGGAACAAAGCGGGGGCATTTTCACCCTGCACCGCCACCCTTTATGGGGAGAGGTGCTGCCTCTACCGTTGGAGATGTCTATGGATCTATCCGAAGTCACTGAAAGAATCTCCCGCAAGATGGAATCCCGGGGAATCACCCCGGACCGGAAGAAGATCGACTCGAAACTGCACCGCCTGGTGGATGAGTTCGGTGTGCATGTCTCGGAAGCGGAACGGACGGTGGTGAACGAGCTGGCCCGCGAGCATTCGCTCACGGGCATGGGCACAAGGTCCACGGAGCTCCGTGAGATCCGGGACCTCGTCGTCGGGGAATGGGTGACGCTGCAGGGGAAGATCGTGGCCCTCATGGCTGCTCCCTCACCGGCCATCGCCCAGACTGGGGTCATCGCTGATCCTTCCGGGGCCATCCGGTTCGTGGTCTGGGCCCGGGCCAACCTGCCGGTGATGGAGGCCGGGAAATGGTACCGGCTGGAATCGGCGGTGGTGGACGAGTTCCGGGGCGTGCCCAAGCTGAACGTTCACGGCGGCACCACGATTGTGCCGGCGGAGTCCGATACCCCCCTGATCCCCTCCGTGGTACCGGTGAAGGACCTCACGCCCGGAGTGGCCTCGGTCCGGGTGAAGGTGGTGCAGGAGTGGGAGGTCTCCCACGAGCGGATGCTGCAGTCCGGCCTTCTCGGCGACGAGACCGGCACGATCAAGTTCATCATCTGGAAGGAGGAGGGGAAGGAGAAGCTGGTTCCCGGAACCGTCTACCACATCTACTACGCCCTGGTGGACGAGTTCAACGGGAGGCTCTCTTTGAACCTCTCCCCCGCCACCTGCATCCCGGACGAAGGGGACATCCAGGTGGCAAGCGGCCAGACGTTCCGGGGGGTGCTGATCCACGTGGCCCCGGGATCCGGGCTCGTCAAGCGCTGCCCGGTCGAGGGGTGCAACCGGGTCCTCTCCCGGCAGAACTACTGCCCGGTCCACGAGATCCAGAAGGAGTTCCGGTACGACCTGCGGATCAAGGGGGTGCTGGACGACGGCACGGTGACGAAGAACGTGCTGATCCAGCGGGAACTCGTCGAGGCCATGTCCGGGATCACGCTGGAGGAGGCCCAGGCGCTGGCCGAGTCCAACCCCCTGGGCATGGACGAGG
>JAJRCY010000115.1 GCA_028678715.1 Methanomicrobiales archaeon
CCGCTGAGGGCCGATGATCCGGAGATCAGCCAACCTAGCAGAAAAGTACTGCACCCCGGCCCCCCCGGTCTGCACAGGACCCGGGCCTTCTGGTGCCGGCTTTATCCCCTGAAGGGGAACACCTTTCCCCGTGGACCCCCTGCTCCTGCTGCCTCTCGCCGTGGGGCCCGGAGTATTCTGGATGTTCTGGTTCTACCTGAAGGACCGGTACGAGCCGGAACCACCCGCCGCCGTCATCCGCATCTTCCTTCTGGGCGCCCTTGCCGTGATACCGGCGGCGTTTGCGGAGCAGCTGGCATCCTTCCTGGTCCCTGCCATCCTGCTCCCCGTGGCCCTGGGGCCCCTGATCGAGGAGTTCGCCAAGTACCAGGTCGTGCGGGGGTATATCTACGACGACCCGGAGTTCGACGAACCCATGGACGGGATCATCTACGCCGTCGCAGCAGCGCTCGGGTTCGCCACGCTGGAGAATGTCCTCTACGTGGGGATCGCTGCCCTCACGTCAGTAACCCTGGCCCTGGGCGTCTCTGCGATACGGGCATTCCTCTCGGTCCCGGGCCATGCCCTCATCTCCCTCTGCTGGGGAGCTGCCCTGGGCCGGGCCCGGTTCATGGAGAGGGGGCGGGGCCGGCTGCTCGTTGCCGGTGGGTTCGCCCTTGCGGTTGCTGTCCATGGAGCCTTCAATTACCTGGTCTCGGATACGATCACGCTCGTGCTTCTCGTGGTCCTGCTGGTGCCTGTTGCATGGATTGCAGCAGGCCGGGCTATCGAGAACGCACTCCGGGACGGGCACCGGCGCTGAGCACCCCCGGGTTCAGCAGATGTCCCCTGCGGGGACTGTTGCCGGGGGGGCGAGGATGCTCCCCGCGGGATGGTGAGGGGCCGGTTCCGGAGGGGCGGGTCAGGTGCGGTGGAGGGAGACAAAGAACCGGAACACCGCCTCCACCGGATACCTGTTCAGGCACCGGTGCGGCACGTACGCCACCGTGGCTGCCCCGGCCAGGTTGGCCAGCATGTCGCCCACTGAGTCATACCACCCGAGGAAATAGGTGGACCCCATCAGGAGATCCACGGTCAGCTCCCCGTACTCCCACAGGCTGCCCAGTCCCAGAACCGAGAGGATGATGAGGGCGACCATGGCACGGCGGCCCACCCGTATCTCTGTGAAGGTGGCGAGGAAGAGGAGGAACAGGAAGACCATGAGGGCAATGGCCGCGGACGAGGTGAAGTGCGCCACCTTGTCATAGACAGGATAGTACAGGAAATACCACCCGTAGATCCCGCCGGCGCTGTGGAGGAAGAGGGCGAGGGCAATGGCGACTCTCACCCCCCGGTGGATGGCCGCCCCTGCTGCACGTTCCAGGAGCCCGGGCAGGAAGGTGAGGACGAACGCGAGAACCGCCCAGTTCCCGCGGTAGGAATCGCCCGTCATGAAGGCGAAGGTGGCAGTGATGAGAAGGGCGGCCTGGAGGAGCGGGAACAGGATACGGAGACTTCGGGAACCCTGCGGGAAACCAGGAAGTGAAGGGGGCTTCGGATCCGGCATGGGTACTCTTCCCGGGGAGATGCGGGTGATCTTCATTCAGAATGCAGGCATCTGCGATAAGGCTTGCCATCCCTCGCCGGTACGGGTTGGTCGGGAGAGACGGGGATGCGGTTAATGAAATAACATTGTCTTCCGGGTGCATATGTTTATAAGCTCTTCTTCCTAATTCCCCATCGTCAACATTGAGGAGAGGGTGTCGATGACAAAACGATTTCCTACGGTAGCCGTGCTTCTGGTCCTGCTCCTGTTCCCGCTGCTGCTGTGGGCCGGCGGTGCGGCTGATCCCGGTGGCGTGGGTGCCGGATCCGGCCCCGGCCATCCCCAGCTCTATTTCACGGCGGAGGAAGCCACACTCCTGCGGACGAAGGTGGCCGCCGAACCGTATCAATCTTGGTTCAGGGATGTCAGGTCGCTGGCGAAGGGTATACCATTCCCGAAGGGCCCCTCGTTGACCCCGCAGGACCTGGAGAACGCAGCGAGGGCGCTCCGCACGAACGCATTCGTGTACGCAGTGAGCGGGGACGAAGAGTACGGCCTCCGGGCCAAGGGGTACCTGCTCCAGGCCTGTGCATTGCCCCACTGGCAGTCTGCGGACCGGCTGGCCAGCGGGCAGTTGCTGAGCTACGGTTCCGGTGCCATGCACGGGGCCATCGGGGAGACCTATGACTGGATCTACCCGCTTCTCACCGCTGAGGAGAGAACGACGGTGCAGCAGGCCATGGTCGCGAAGTCCCTGGAACCGCTGCTCCAGTATCACGGTACCGACATAGAAGCACGAGACTTCAACACGAACCGGATTGCCCTCGCGTACGGGGGCGTCGGGGGCATCGCCCTGGCCTTGAGAGGGGACCTGCCAGACGACCCCGTTGTGAGTTCCGCTGCCGGTATCGTGCACGACACGCTGATACAGGAGTACTTTGACCGGTTCGACCGGGATGGCGCCTGGACCGAGGGGATCGGGTATGTCTCCTTCGGCCTCTCGGAGGATGCAGGGGGTAGCGGGGGGCTTTACTACGCGGAGGCACTCCGGCGTGCCACCGGTGAGGATCTCTTCCGGCACCAGAAATTCAAACATTTACCCGAGTTCCTGATCTATTTCCTTCCTCCGGACCGCAAGGGAGAGTCTGACGCGTTCGGGGACGAGGACTTCAGCGGCCGCTTCCACAGCGCCCCTGCCGCGGCCCTTGCCTCCCGGACCGGCAACCCCTATGGCCAGTGGTACTACCGGAACGCTCCCCTGGAAAACCCCGACCCCATCGGCCTAATCCTCTTTGCAGATGAAAGCCTCCCTGCCGCTTCGCCGGACAGCCTCCCCCTCGCCCGTTGGTTCCGGGACGCCGGCTGGGTGGCCATGCGGACCGGCTGGGGCACCGGTGATACCCTGGTGGGGTTCAAATCCGGTCCCTTCAACCCGGGCAACGACCGGCCCGAGCAGAACAGCTTCTTCCTGGACGCGCTGGGCGAGCGGCTGGTGATCCTCCCGGGCCTTTCGACAAAGGGATACGATTCGAATTACCTGACCTGGTATGACGCCACCCTGAGCCAGAACACGATCCTGCTGGACAAGGATTCCCAGAGCCAGGTGATCCATCCGCCTGAGGGTGCCTCGGTGATCACCCGGTTCCTCTCCACGCAATTCTCCGACCAGGTGCAGGGATCGGCGGGAGATGTGTATAAGGGGAAGCTCTCGAAGTTCACCCGGGACCTGGTCTTTGTGAAGCACGACGCCCCGGGCTACCTGGTGGTGTACGATGACCTGGCGGCCACCCGGCCGGTGGAGTTTGACTTCCTGCTCCACGGGCTGGGGGCCACCTCCATCAGGTCCGGGACCTTCGGCACCGATACCATCTCCATCACCCGGCCCACGGCCCGCCTGTACGTGAAGATGATGAGCCCTGATGCACTGCGCTACACCGTGCTCCAGGGGAAGCCCACCTCCCTCGACAATGTGGACCAGGCCACTTCCTATGCACGGGTAGCAACGACCACCAAGCAAAGGGACACCCGGTTCCTGGCGGTCCTCTACCCCCTGGGGAGCCGGGAGACAGCCCCCCAGGTGACGGAGATCGGGGCCACCTCCCTCATGGGGGTGACGGTGGAGAAGGACGGGTGGGAGGATACCCTCATCTTCAGCACCACGGGTGGCGGCATCCGCTACCGGGATATCATCGCTGAGGGAAGGATGGTCCTTGTCTCGAAACAGGGCGGCCAGGTCCAGCGGGTCACCCTGCAGGACGGGACCTCCCTCACGGCAGCGGGACAGAGGCAGATCACCTCCAAAAACCCGGTTTCCGCGGCCCTCCAGTTCTCCAGCGACGGGATTGAAGGGACCATCCAGGCGATGTCCCCGACGTCCGTATCCATCCCGTCTGAGGAGCCCCAAGAGGTGCGGGTGAACGGCTCACCGGCCCCCGGCACCGCGTTCGCCTGGAACAGTTCCAGCAGGACCCTTACCCTCACCGTCCCGTCCGGGGACACGGAGATCCAGGTCAGCTACTCCACGCCGGCTCCCCCTCCCCCACCCCCGCCGGACCCGACCCCCACGCCCCCCCCGGAGCCCACTCCCACTCCGG
>JAJRCY010000116.1 GCA_028678715.1 Methanomicrobiales archaeon
ACCAGAAGTTCTCCAAGTCCCGGGGATACGTGGTCTGGACCGGAGAGGATTACCTGGACAAAGGCCTGGATCCCGATTACCTGCGCTACTACCTCCTCTCCTACACCAGCCACACGAAGGAGCTGAACTTCTCCTGGCAGGGGTTTGCCGAGCGGGTCAACAACGAGCTGGTCTCCACCCTGGGGAACTTCCTGTACCGGAGCCTGTACTTCACGAAGCAGTTCTTCGGCACCATGCCCGAAGGGCCGGTGGACCCCGAGGTCCTGGATCGGATCGGGCAGGCCCTGGATAACGTGGAACAGGCGGTCCGGGACTACGAGTTCAAGGGTGCGGTGGACGGTATCATGGCGCTCGCTGCCTACGGGAACACCTACATCCAGAACCAGGCCCCCTGGAAGCTGGTGAAGACCGACCGGGAGGCAGCGGCGAGGGTGATCCGGAACTGCCTGCAGGTGGTCCACGCACTCACCCTGCTCATCGAGCCGGTGATGCCCGGGGCCGCGGAGCGGGCCTGGAGGATGCTCGGCCACGTGGACCCGGTCGCCGCCCACGGCATCCGGGAGGGCCTGGAACCGGCGGGGACGGGGCCCCTCCCGGACCCGGTCCCGCTGTTTGCAAAGATGGATCCGGACCAGGTGAAGGTTCTTGACGATGTGCTGAAGAAGAGGGTGAAGGAGGCGAAGATGCGCGAGCAGGAACGGACCGGGATCTCCGTCGAGGAGTTCGCCCGGCTGGACATCCGGACCGCAAAGGTTCTCTCTGCGGAACCGGTGAAGGGTGCAAAGAAGCTGGTCAAGCTGCAGGTGGATATCGGCGACGGGACGCGGCAGGTCATCGCGGGAATTGCCCAGTTCCACCCGGTGGAAACGCTCGTGGGAAAGGACATCGTCGTGGTCGTGAATCTGAAGCCGGCCAAGATCTTCGGCCTGGAGAGCCAGGCGATGCTCCTTGCGGCCGGTGACCGGGCGTCGCTCCTCACCCCCCTGCAGCCGGTCCCTCCCGGGACGCAGATCCGGTGACAGATCCCATCGCATCTTTTTCCGGATTCATCGATTGAACATCAGGCCTGACCATCCTGTCACTTTTCCGCATAATGAGACGACTGATACTGTACCGCTCCTGGGGGGACCTGGCGGTCTCCCCGCCGCGGGGGCGTCCCCCCGTGAGGATGGGATGAGCATCGGTTTTTCCGCACCTGTGCGAAAGGACTGCTCCTTTTTGTGACGGGAGGGGGCCTGCCCCCTCCCGGTCCCTCCCCCGGAAGGATAGCCCCTTCCTCGGTGTGTTTTTCCAGGAGACCCTTCAGTCCCCGATGAACCGCGGGGGATACCCACGCGGCGGGGGCGGAGCCCCCAAGAGCGTCCCCCCAGGCGTATCTCTATGAGAAATCCTGGAAAGGAGCGAGAAAGTGATTCCTCAGCAAGCGAGGCGGGCCCGGGGGGATTTGAACCCCCGACATCCGGGTTAGAAGCCCGGCGCTCTGTCCAGGCTAAGCCACGGGCCCGCGTTCCATACGTCTCACCTGCAGCCTTATGAATCCTTGCAGACGGGCGGAATCCGGATAAAATACTGGGAAAATATGAGAGAGGAGAGAGGGGTTATACCGCGTGGTAGCAGCCGGTCTTTGCCAGCTCCACGATGGTGGCCCGGCCCATCCCCCACTCCTGGACCTGCTTCACCATCGAGGTGCCGCAGAATCGGACCTGGACCCGGGCGGCCACCCGTTCCCGCTCCTCGAAGAAAATGGGGTTGGTGAATTCGATCTGCCGCTTCATGGCGATGGAGAGGGCCACCACCTCCACCAGGATCCCCGCGTCGCCCGGGGCAAGGTCCTCCAGATCGACAGTGGTCATGAAGAGGTGCTGCCCCGGTTCCACGCCGGCCAGCGTCACCACGTTGTGGGCGCTGGAGAGTTCCAGGGTCCTGGGCCGGCCCCGCTTCAGCTCGGTGATGACCGTGGGCGCAATGCCCGTGAGTGCTGCATGGGACATCGTGATCACCCGTACATCGGCAGCTGTTCTTTCTTCTGGCCGGCGGCCTCGGTGGTCTGGACCTCTTCAGCGATCTTGTGCATCGCCGCCTCGATCTCTTCCGCCTGCTCCATCAGGGGCTTCACGTCCAGGTTCAGGCTGTACAGCTTGTTCAGCAGTTCAATGGTGGCTGCCGATGCCCGGGGGTCCGGTGTCGGCACTGTCTCCCCCAGGAGCCCGAGCCCGGGGATCCCCCGGACCTTGCACTCGGTGAGGATGGACCCGGCAATCCCCGAGATGGACCCCATGGGGAGGATGATGGCCATGTCCTGGATCCGCTGGAGCGCCCCGGCGTCAGTGGCCACGCCAAAGACCCTCTTCTCCAGCTCGTTCGTCACGATACCCGCAATGGTGACCACCTCCTTCGGATCGAACTGCGCGAACCACTCAATGAGGCCGTTCGCCACCTCGTAGCAGATCATGGGGTGGATGGGGATATCCCCCACCACCACGGCCAGGTCGTTCTTCTCGTAGAACCGGACCGGGACATTGATCACGCCCCGGGTCATCATGGCCAGCGGCGGGAAGTACTTGCTGGTCACCGATCCGATCAGATCGAACTCCAGCTGCTCCACCAGGTACTGGAGGGCGATGGACCCCACAAGGCCGCTGCCCGGGAATCCCATGAGGACCGTCTTTGTGGTCTCCTTCAGGGGCCGGGAGTTGATCTTCAGTTCGTCCCTGGGTTTCGGCTTCTCCAGGCTCGATTCGATCCTTTTCAGGTATGGTATGATCTCCTTCACGTCCACGGCTGATGCACCCCAGCAGGTTAAGATAGTGGGAGCATCCTAAAAAACATTATGCAGGAGTTTGAGGTGAAACGGGGCCACACAAAGGATCTCAGGGCCACGGTCACCGGTGCATTCCGGGAATGCTTCGGCGTGGAGCCACAGCCGGAAGCAGAGAAGGCGGTGATCACCTTCGGCGCCCTGGCCCGCTTGGAGGTGTGGCCCGGCAGCGGCGGGAAGACCGTGGTCGTGAACACCGTCTCACGGAAGGACGCTTCTGAAGCGGAGATCCTGGACACGAACCGGAGGTTCCGCACTTTCCTTGAGAAGGTGACCGACTTCACCGCAAAGGAGCGGGTGAAGCGGGCGAAGAAGGCGGTGGAGAAGGAGTAACCTCACTTCTCACCGCGGAATCTCCCGTGCCGATTATCCTCTTCTGACCCTGCCACACGTTATGCGACGGGAGGGGGCCAGCCCCCTCCCGGTCCCTCACCCGTGAGGATAGCCGTTCCAAGTGGTTTCATTTTCTCGACATGGAGTACCCATCCAGAAAAACCGAAGATCCACCTATCCTCGTGGGGGGCGCCCACGCGGCGGGGGGCGGAGCCCCCCGGGAGCGTCCCGGTAGTACAACGGATAAATGAACCGGGCCTGGAATGAATTCAGAAACAGACCAGATCGCATAGGAATGACGGAAGGGAGCAGGCCCCCTCCCGGCCCCTACCCCAAGAGGAGAGGCCTTTTTTCCTGGCCCTATCCCCCCAACGATTTAGATTCGATATACAGTTATTCCAGCACGATCGCCGGCTTGAACGGCAGCGCAGATGCAGCCTTCGCGTGGGTGGCCTCCTCGGTAGTGATAACCCGGACCGGCACCCCGAACTCCTTCTGCAGGAATGGGACGGCAGCAGTGAAGACGGCCTTCTCATCCATGGTTCCGGCCGAGAGATCCCGGACCAGCTCCGGCGGGAACCGATGGATTAGGGACGTGACCTGCTTCACGGCATCAGCCGCTGCCTTCCCCCGCTTCCGCATCGATGTATCCTGCATCACGAGGCGGGTGGCATCCTTCTTCTCTGCCGCACCCGCGATGAGCCGAAAGATCTCCCATTTCCATGCCGGCGCGGTGATGAGGACCACAGCCTTCGGGGTCATGGGGAGGAGCTTCCGGATGGACTCCACGTCGTCGACGGTCCGGAGGAGCAGCTCCTCCGCGAGCTCGCTCTTCCGGTCCACCTGCGCCTCGTCGGGTACCGGCCAGGGGGCGAATGCCACCGGTCCTTTGCCGCCCAACGCCTCCCAGAGGTCCTCGCACGTATAGGGGATGAAGGGGGCCAGCAGCCGGACCCAGGC
>JAJRCY010000117.1 GCA_028678715.1 Methanomicrobiales archaeon
GATGCTGGACCACGGGATCTCGCTACCGGTCGATCAGTCCCGCATCATCCCCGGCTACCGGGCGGACGACGTGGAGGTCACCTGGCGGGAACCGGGGGAGGGAATCGTGCCCCGGGGCCCCGGGGCCAGGGACACCGGCATCGCCCGGGGGGCGGAGGCAGTCGTGACCCTGGGCGAGGACCGGGTGGAGAAGCGCCGCCTCTCCAAGGCCTATCGTGTCCCCCCGCTGGACCGGCGACTGATCGCGGAGCGGACCCGGGCCGAGGCCCGCCTGATCTCAGCAGCCCGGAGAGCCGGCGTGCCCACCCCCATCCTGCAGGAGATCACCGCCGACACGATCGTCATGGAGCGGATCACGGGCCCGCTCCTGAAGGAGGCCATGACCCCGGAACACCTCCAGGAGGCCGGGAGGATGGTGGGCCGGCTCCACCGGGCCGGGATCATCCACGGGGACCTGACCACCTCCAACATGATTGTCTCGGGCGACCGGATCGCCCTCATCGACTTCGGCCTCTCGGCCGTCTCCGAAGAGGTCGAGGCCCGGGGCGTGGACCTCCACGTCCTGTTCCAGACGCTCCGTTCCACGACGGCGGAGCATGCGCTGCTCCGCGCCGCGTTCCTGGAAGGATACCGGGAGATGCTCCCCGGGGCAGATGAGGTGCTGGCACGGGAGCAGGAGATCGAGAAGCGGGGGCGGTACCTCTGAAACTGGCCGTGGTGACCGGGAATGCCCACAAGGCCCGGGAGATGGCGGCCTTCTTCCAGGGCATCCTGGAGGTGGAGCACGTTCCGCTGGACTGCCCCGAGCTGAAGCATGACGACGTGGGGGAGATCGCCCGGGGCAAGGCCGCATATGCCTTCGGGCAGATCCATCGGCCCCTGATCGTGGATGATACCGCATTCTCCATCCGGGCGCTGGGCGGCTTCCCCGGCCCGTACGCGGCCTACGTGCTCACCACCCTGGGAAACGCGGGGATCCTGAAGCTCATGGAAGGCGTTACGGACCGGGCCGCGTTCTTCGAGACCGCCATTGCCCATGCAGACGGCGAGGGGAACATCCGGGTCTTCCGGGGCAGGATTGACGGCACGATCACCGGATCCCCCCGTGGCATGGGGGGTTTCGGCTATGATCCCATCTTCGACGTGAACGGGCGGACCCTGGCGGAACTCTCCCTTGCCGAGAAGAGCCGGGTCTCCCACCGTGCGAGGGCCCTCCGGGCGCTGAGAGCGTGGATGGAAACGTCGAAACAATAGCATCGAATCGAGAACCCTGCATTTGAAGGGTGCGGGAGCCCCTGTGATTCGTGCTGGTGAAACGCTCCAGGGGGGGACCTGACGATCCCCCCGCCGCGTGGGCGCCCCCCCTTGCGGTTGTTTCCTGAACGAAGATCCATCAGCCATCATCAACCGAACGACTGGCTATCCTCACGGGGGGAGGGACCGGGAGGGGGTCTCCCCCCCCCGTCACCTTATCCCGGTCCCATCCATGAACGAATCGTTTCCTGATCACCCACCCGGCCACCGATCGATGGGATCCCACGCCCATCCAAATCCTTAATATCCCCCGCGTCGTTTTTTAAGAACTGATTCCACGAGGTGAAGTCCATGGCAAGATTTCCCGAGGCAGAGGCACGCCTGCTGAATGTCAAGATCTGCATGAAGTGCAATGCACGCAATGCCATCCGTGCCACCCAGTGCCGCAAGTGCAACTACAAGCACCTGCGTCCCAAGAACAGGGAACGCAAGGACTGAAGCGGATTTTTTTTCCTCACCCATTTTTTCCCAATTTTTTTATTCCCTTCTTCGCATCACGTCCGTTATTCACCACTTCTCGCACGAATGGTGGAGCCTGGGGCATATCGTTTTCCGGAGTAATCGACGGGAGGGGGCCAGCCCCCTCCCGGTCCCACCCCCGGTGAGGAGAGGCGGATCCGTGGTTTGCCGGGATAAGGCGATCACCCATTGAGACCCGTTTTCCTGATTCCGAAAGAAGCAACAATCCCATCAACCGGGGGGATGCCCGTGCGGCGGGGGCGGTAAGCCCCCAAGAGCGCCCCAGTAATAATCATCTCTCCCGGAACATCGCTGCTGCATCATGCGGGGGCGCCCCCCGGTGAGGATGGGAGGATCTACGGTTCCACTGCATCTTGCTCACGGTTCAGGAGAATAGGGGAGAATATGCCCTCAGCGGGGGTCAGGCGCTGTAGAAGGTGACCTTCTTTCCCTTCTGGCTGTACTCGCCCCGGAAGGTCTCGATGTTCCGCTTGTACCCGATCCGCTCGGTGAACCCCCGTTCCCGGAGCCTTTCCCTGACCTGCATCACGTCCGCTTCGTCGGCCCAGTCCTTCGTGTACACGTAGATGACCTTCCGGCGGTCCCGGGATTCGGGGTTCGGCTTCACCGTCGAGACCTTGGAGGAGATACCGAGGAGCCCGGCACAGGTATCGTCCCGTACCCTCCTCCAGCCCTCATCCACCTGGTCCTCCTCGAGAAAGATCAGCCATTTCCCCACCTTCTCGTCGTCCACCTGGCCCGGTGCCGCGCCGGGGGCATCCTGCACGATCCAGTACATCAGGGAGGTCTTTGACGGGATGACACCCTCCCCGTCCCGGAAGCGGGCATAGATGGCATCGGGGGACCCGAACCGCTGGATGAGGGCATCGGCGAGGGGCGGGTACTCGGAGCGAAACCCGTCAAAGATGGTATCAAAGTCCGGCCGGAAATCCACCCCCTTCTCCACCAGCTCGAAGAGGTACGGCCCCCTGCTCCGGAGCCCGCGGTTCAGGAGGACCTCAAAGAGGCCGTACGCCACATCCGACAGTGCCTCGGGTTCGTTCTCTTCCAGTTCGTTCTCTTCCGGGTCCATGCGATTCCCCCCGGGTCCCTGCCCGGCTACTTCCGCTTCCGTTTCCGTTCCCGCTTCCGTTCCGACGATCCGATCAGCTCGGCCGCCCTCTCGCCGGAGAGGAGCATCCCTCCGAAGATGGGGCCCATCCGGTGCTCCCCGGCGACTGCGTTCGCAGCCATTCCCGCCACGATGAGGCCGGGGTACACCTCGCGGGTGTGGGAGACTACGCCGTGCTCTGCCCGGTCCGCCCACATGGACCGCTCACCCTTCACCTGGATGACACCGCTCTTCCTCTCCAGGAGTTTCGCCACCACCGCATCGTGCCCTGTGGCATCCACCGCCCAGCGGCAGGCGATGGTGAGGGGGTCCACATGCAGCCGGCCCATCTCCACCGCGGTCCAGTTGATGACAAGGCCGCTCACCCTGCCGTCGCCCCGGATCATCACGTCCTCCACCGTGGTCAGGTTGAAGAACTCGGCACCGGCATCGGATGCCGCCGCGGTGAGCTTGGCCACCGCCTCCACCGACGAGGCGACGTGGTAGCCCTTCGCATATTCCTTGTGCCGGATCCCGAACCGGTCCAGGATGCGGACGGCTACGTCCTGCACCACGATCCGGGGGAACATCATGCCCCCGCCCCACATTCCCCCGCCGATGGAGAGCTTCTTCTCGATCACGGCGACCCGGTGGCCGTTCCCTGCCGCGAGGGCTGCACAGGTGAGGCCTGAGGGGCCTCCCCCCACCACGGCCACGTCCAGCTCCAGGTGGTCGAGCATCACCTGCATCTGCTCGGCAAGAATCGCCCTGGTGATGGTCACCTCATCCAGTGTCATCCGGTCCCTCTCCCCCGGTACATCGTATGGTCGCGGGAGGATATAGAACTACCATCTTCCGCGTTCCCAAAGGGCCCGGCTCCAAACGGAGGCCAGTTTGCGGGCCTGCGTTCGAATGTATTAAGAGGCACCGTCGCCAAACAGTTCCGCATGAAGTGGCAACGTGACATGGGGCTCACGATGCGGGTCTGGCTTACGTTGTTCCTGCTCCTCATCGTGTACCTGGCCTTCCTCTCGGTGCTCTCGTACCTGGGCGTGGGCTTCTGGTTGCTCATCGGCCTCGCCTTCCTGATGGCCTTTGTGCAGTACTTCTTCTCGGACCGGCTGGTGCTCTGGTCCACCGGCGCCCGCGA
>JAJRCY010000118.1 GCA_028678715.1 Methanomicrobiales archaeon
AATCCTGTATGCCCGCACCGCTGGTGGGAAGGAAATTCGGCGTGCTGGCCATCCCTGCCCCGGACCGGGACCTCACCAGGGGGATCCGGGTCCTGGGGATCTCGGGGTCCAGCCGCCAGGATCCGTCGATGAGCAAATCCGAGCGGCTGCTCGTGCAGGCCCTGGAACGCTACCGTCAGCTGGGCTGCGAGACCACCCTCCTGCGGCTCAAGGACCTGGTGATCCATGACTGCGAGGGGAACTACTCGGAGAACCCCGCGTACTGCACCTATCCCTGCCAGTCCTCCCTGAAGTATGATGACGACGAGATGCAGAAGGTCTACGACGCGGTGCTCGCCGCCGATGTCCTGGTCCTCGCCACCCCCATCCGGTGGAACAACCACTCGGCGCTGGTCCAGAAGTTCGTGGAGCGGATGAACGCCATCGAGAACCAGTATTCCTGGTTCGGGAACCGGATGATCCGGAACAAGGTGGCAGCCCTCGTCATCATCGGCCACGTGGACGGGGTCCAGCACGTGGCCGGGAACCTGCTGAACTTCCTGGCCTGGCTGGGATTCCACATCCCGGAGGTGTCCATTGCATCGTGGGTGGGGGAGAACAACGAGGACACCACCCGGGACTGGGACCTGATCCAGTCCAACCGCTACACCCAGGAAGACCTCCACAACATGATCCACAGCACGCTCCAGCTGGCTACACGGCTCAAGGTGGTACCAGAAAACAGCACCGTGGGCGGAAGGGGATAGGCCGGAGGGTTACTGTTTTCTCTCCACCCGCATCTCGCAGCCCGCATCCCCACTACAGAGGCTTTTTACAAACTTCATCTCGTAGGCAGGATTCAGGGTTTGGACCCCGGCCGTGCAGTAGGCACGGCAGTCGGTCATGATCTTCTTCGGGTCCATGCCGAACTTCTGGGTCCGGGCAAACATGGGACACCGCTCGAGTGTGACGACAGCGGAATCCCCGTCGCCCTGCCGGACCTCGCCGTTGTTCATCTCCGGCCCCATGTACAGGATGCAGACTGTGGAGAAGGCCTGGGCCACCTGCAGCGCGTTCCTCACCGGCAGCGCGAAGGCCCGGGCCACCGCCGCCTGCTCCTTCCCTGCCTCCATCCAGATCTGCCGGCTCGCCTCGTCCAGCTCCCGGGAATACATCTCCCCCACGACGTTCCGGTACACCATGCCGTACACGAATGGCAGGTCATTGACCGCCTGGGTGGCGAGGCGCCACCGGACCTCTGCAGGGATCTGATCGATATTCACCATGCTCCCTGACACCCCTTTGTCGTCAGGGGGACTATCACCGGGCCGATATTTATACCCTCGCATGGGCGAATTGGGGGGAGGGAAGGGAAGGCGGCGGGAGGATCACGCCCGCACGGAGTCTTCCGAGATGGTGGTCCCGGTCGGGCCATGGATGACGCGGACGGTCACCAGGTCTCCGGGCCGGAAGGTGCCGTCCGCAAAGTCCAGCTGCACCTCCTCGCCCGGATCCCAGGTCCCCCCCCGTGTCCCGGCCCCGCCGATCCACTGGATGCCGGCAGGGTGGAGGGGGATGAAGTCATGGCCGTTGAAGGTGGGGATCTCGCAGGGGAGCGGGATCCCGTTCCGCAGGATCACCGCTCGGAGTTCGCGGTTGGCGAGATAGCCGTTCCCCCTGTGGGTCAGGGTCACCCGGCTGTCGTAGGTGAGGGGATGGGGCGGAATCTCCGAGAGGTGGTCGACGGAGGAGATGCGGAGGTACTGCAACCGGCCCGCGGCCGCGGGATCGAGGATCGCGAACTGCATGAGGAGCGCAAAGACAGCCGCGGCCAGCACCACGATGATCCCGATCAGGAGGACAGTGGCAATGGCTGCCGATACCCCGCTGTCGTCAGGCATGCTCCCCCGTGCACCACAGGGAGATGCCGTGTACCGGTGATAAAGATGCCGAAATGCAACGGCAGACCCGGGCGGAAGAAGGGGGCGGCCGTGTGAATGAAGCGGGGTTTGCAGGGATCCCTGCGTTCAGCTACTTCTTTGCTTCGTCGATGGCCAGCTGGTAGATCCAGTCCACCAGCAGGTTGCACTCCTCCACCACGCACTCCTGGTCGCAGGCGATGCAGGGGATGATCTCGCCACCGGCCAGGATCAGGTCGGGCCGGAGGGCCTGTTCCTTTGCCCTGAGCCGGTACGTCTTGATACCGTCACCCTTGTACTCGATCCGCTCGATGAGGCCGTCGTCCAGGAGCTTCTTCACGACGCGGGAGCATTTCCTGCTGTCGATGGAGAGAATCTTCCAGAGCTCGCTCTGGAGTACCCCCTCCTTTTCCGCCTGGATGGCCCTGAGCGCTCTCTCCTCGAGGTCTGCCATAGAGAACCTAGATCACCGGTGAGATGGTCAGGATGTTGTTGCCCCGGATCACCACTGTGCCCAGGTTCCGGCCCCGCTCGTTGTCGACCAGTTCAATCGTCTCGTCCATGTGGATATTCAGGTATTCATCGACCGCCATCAGGCGTCCCTGGAACTTCCGCTCTTCATCCTTGATTTCGACGATTATCCGCGAATCAACGAGAGAAAAGACCTTTTTTATGGGCAGAACAATACTGGTGGGCATCGCCGGTGAGTTGGTACGCGGGATGTGATTAACATTTCCTTTTCCCCGGCAGCGGGTTTCCCTGTCCACACCTTTATCTGTAATGGCTGAGATCATGTTGTAATGCGGATTAGTCCCCTGCTGGCACTGGTCCTGATCCTTTTCTGCACCGGGTGCACCATTCTCCGTACGGCTCCGGGACAGTGGGTGAATATCACCGATGACATGGGGGACACGGTGATGGTGCCGGTCCCGGTCCGGCGGGTCGTCTCCCTCGCGCCCAGCGAGACGGAGATCGTGGGCGCCCTGGGACGGACGGACCTGCTGGTGGGGCGGAGCGACGCCTGCAACTGGCCGCCGGAGGTCATGAGGGTACCTGCCGTGGGCGCAGCTCAGACGTTCCGAATCGACGCGGTGACAGTGCGGGATCCCGACCTGATCCTGGCCACGCCCCACGTCGAACCGGATCGGCTGGATGTGCTGCGGGAGAGGGGTTACGCGGTGCTCGTGTTTGCCCCCGAGACCGTCGAGGAGATCTACCGGAATATCCTGACGATGGGGGAAGCCATCGGCGAGCAGCGGAACGCGTCCCGGGTCGTTGAGGGACTGCGGGCGCAGGAGAAGGAGTTTCGGGACCGGAACCGGGGGCTCCCGCCGGTACGGGCGATCTACGTGATCCTCGACGACCCGCTCTATGTGGCCGGGAACCTGACCTACGAGAACAGCCTCATCGCGGGAGCAGGAGGGATCAACCTCATGGCCGGAGGGGACTGGTACCTGATGGCTGCCGAGGAATCGTTCATCAGGCTGGACCCTGAGGTGATCCTGGTTCCTGCCGATGGCCCGGCCGGCTCCTCCACCCCGGCGGGCCGGTTCTCCGCCCGACCGGCCTTTGCCAACCTCTCGGCCGTGAAGAACCACCGCGTCTGCGCTGTGGACCCGGATATCGCCCACCGGCCCTCGCCCCGGGTGGTCCAGGGGCTGGAGCTCTTCTCGGCCTGCCTGCACGAGAACCCCGTGCAGGGACCGGGTGATTCGTCCCTGCCGTCAGGATGAAGCCGGGGAAAAACCGAATCATCGACTATCCCACGGGGGAAGGACCGGGAGGGGGTCTCCCCCTCCCGCCATGACCCCTGAGGTTTTTTCTGACCGATGCGTGACAATGCAATGTGTTCGTGTACTACTGCCCGGACGCTCTTGGGGGCTCCGCCCCCGCCGCGTGGGCATCCCCCGGGGAGGATGGGAGGATCTTCGGTAAGACCGACTTGGTGAGACATCCTCATCGGGAGAGCGCCCACGCGGCGGGGGGGCCGCAAGGCCCTCCCTGGAGCGTCCCACCGGTCAAGTATAAAATGGTACACTCGTTCACTATCAGGTTTCTAATACCGGGACGCTCTCGGGGGCTGCCGCCCCCTGCCGCTGTGGCACCCCCCGCGTGAGGATGGTCCCTTCCCC
>JAJRCY010000119.1 GCA_028678715.1 Methanomicrobiales archaeon
AGGTCTCCTGGCTTCTCCTGAAGACCTTCCTGTGGCGCCTGTACATGAAGTATTTTATCCTGAACTTCCATCCCCTGATCATCTTCTATGTGAGCGGTTTCCTTCTCTCGATCGTGGGAATGTTCAGCATGATCTACGCGGTGTACCAAAAGCTCTTCATCCCCGGGAGCGAACTCTTCATCCACGGCATCCTCTCCCTGATGCTCTTCATGATTGGGCTGCAGTTCGTGCTCTTTGGCATCCTCTTCGACATCCAGAACCGGCAGAGCTCCAGCGCCTATCACATTCTGCAGAGGATCAAATGACCCGAACCTCCGCAGGCGACGACGGAACGGGTCCCTCCCCCCCGGGGGCAGCGGGGGTGGGTGACGGGTGAAGTCGCAGGTCTGGCTGGCCGTCTCCTCCTCATCCCTGGTGATAGGGATGGTCACCGGTATGGCGTGGACAGGTACCTATAACCTGGAGCTCTTCTTCTCCCTCTGGATCCTCTGGATCATCGTGGCGATGCTCCTCTTCTCCCCCCGGAACGTGAGGCCCCGACACCTCTCCCTGCTGACCCTGGTGATGGTGCTGGGGCTCCTGGTCTTTACCCTGATCGTTGCCCTGAATGCGCTCCTGCTGATTGGCTGACCCGGAATTCAGTGGTGTCAGTGGAGGATGGGGAAGGTATCCATGCCATCAGGATCCCCGGAAGGGCGATTCTGCAGCATTTATATAACGACCGTGAAGATCTGAGTAAGCGGATCCCATGTCCCTTGAAGAGAACGACCCGTACGAGAGATCAGGCCTTGTGCTCCTGCTGGCGGCCATGCTCTTTTTGATCCTGGCCTTTCTCGGGGGCAATGAGCCCATCGCTCCCGCGCTGATCGTTGCTTCGCTGGGCCTCTTTCTCACCGGTATCCTCCTCCTCACCTTCTCCCGAAGCCTCTCCCCGGATCCGGTGGTGGCCAGCCTGCTCCCAGTCCAGCACCAGCTCAATACGGCATCGCTCCTCTCCCGATCAGGGTGCCGGGATCCTGCCCTCTTCATCCCTGCCCCGGAGCAGGCCGGGAAGGTCATGCAGTTCCATACACTGTCGCCGGACGCTGCCGGTCCCCCACGTTCTGAAGCAGGGCTCGCCCGACACAACAGAGAACCGGGTATCCTCCTTCCCCCCGCGTGTCTCCCGCTGCTGAAGGAACTGGAGGGCCGCTTTCATCTCCGGATCCCGACCGATCCCGGGCGTCTCCCCCAGGTGATCCGGGAGGTGGCTGAGGAGACCCTGGAGATCGCTGCCCGGGTGGTGGCAACGGGGGGAACGGAGGAGATCCGGGTGGACCTCCTGCAATTCACCCTCTACCCGGGCTGCCGGGCTGCGAGGGAGACCTCGCCCGACGTCTGCCTCCGGAACCCCTGCACCATCTGCAGCCTCCTGGCGTGCCTGGTGGTGCGGGCCACGGGAAAGGAGTGTCGGATCGCGTCGGTGGATCTGGACGACCGCTCAGAGTCCGTGTACCTGGTGATCTCCTTCCGTCCTCTGGTCCCTGAGGAACCGGCAGTTCAGGTCTCAGAGGAACCGGTACCCCCGGTCCCGGCGGAGCCGGTATTCTCTGGCCCTGTCGAACCGGTATCCCTGGCTCCCGAGGAACAGGCAGCCTCGGCAATGGATGAGCCGATCACTCCCTTCCCGGAGGAGCTGGTACCCCCGGTCCCTGAAGAACCGGTACCCGCAGGCATGGATGGGGCGGTATCTCAAGTCCAGGAAGAACCGGAACCCATGGTCCCCGAAGAACAGGTAGCCTCGGCGATGGAGGAACCGGCAACCCCAATCCCAAAGGAACCGGTATCTCCGGTGATGATGGGGGAGCCAGAAGTCCCAGTCTGGTGGAGCCGGCATCCCGGTTCCCGGAGGCTCCGGTATCTCCCGGAAGAGCCAGCAGCCCCAGTCCCGGCGGCACCGGCAGCGCCGGTGGCGGAGGAACCGGCAACCCCCCCGTCACGGAAGAAACGGAAACCCGGGTCCCGGAAGAAACGGAAATCCCCCAGACCCTGAGACCTGAACCGTTCCCCTCCCTCCGCAACCCTTATCACTCCTGCGTTTCATCCTTCCTCCATGGCACAGAGGCGCCATGTGGAGATCCGGTGCTCCGGCTGCGGCATCTGGTTCCCCTACTCACGGGTGCCGGTCCACTTCGCGGACTGGGATGAATGGGAGCCGGTCCGACGGAAGCACCGTATGAAGTGTCCCACCTGCGGGAAGGAGACGGTGATGACGCAGAAGGTGGTCCGGGAGAAGACCAGAGGCTGAACCCCACTCGGGATCCGGTCCGGATTGCAGGATCCATTCGCTGCAACCCGTGATCAATGTCCGAGCTGCACCGGCACCTGCCGATCCACCCGGATCTCCTCCCGCGAGACCCGGCACCCACAGGCATACACCTCCACCCCCGCCGAAGCGGCGCCGCGCAGTGCAGCCCCGAAGCGGGGATCCCGGGCCTCATGCGGGGCCAGGACGCGGCCGTCCGGCCGCTGGATCACGAAGAGAACAGCTGCCCGCATCCCCTGCCGCACGGCGTCCGACAGGTCCCGCAGGTGGCGGCGCCCCCGCTCTGTCGGTGCGTCGGGAAAAAGGGCCACCTCCCGCTCTACCAGCGTGCAGGACTTCACCTCCAGCAGGCATCTCCTGCCCCCCGGCTCCTGCAGGAGCAGGTCGATCCTGGAGTCGCGGAAGGGGTACTCTGCCCTCGCCACCCCGAGTCCCCTGAGTCCAGGGATGATCCCTGCTCCCAGGGCCTCGCGGGCCAGGGGTACCGAGAGGCGGGTGTCCAGGCAGGCGAGGATCCTCCCTGACCGTACCAGTACCAGGTCCCACCCCGTTTTCCTGCCCGGTCCCCGGTGCTCCTGCAGGTACACCCGGGCACCGGCTGTCAGCAGCTCACCGGCCCGCCCGGAATAGGGAACATGGCAGAGGGTCTTTTGTCCCCGCAGATCGGTCTCTGCCAGGAACCGGTTCGGCCGCGAGAGGAAGGTGGCAGAGTGGAGTGCGGAAGGGAAGCGCATCGGTCAGAACCCTGGTCTCATCCCAGCCTGGTGTCCCGCAGATCCCGCCCCGCCGTCCCTTCCCCCGGGGGTGATCCCTACGGGGGCTAGATACGCACCTTCCTGTACATTGCCTCTGCCACCCGGGCGAGCCAGTTCTTCAGAAAGATGGTGAAGGAGTAGACCAGTGCGGGGTTGAACTGGTTTTTGTACAGGGAGAGGTGGCGGGTGTTGGCCCCCACCAGCTCCACCGACCGGAATCCCTCGCCCTTTGCCTCCTGAAACAGCCGCCAGAAGAGGAGATCGTTCACATTGCCGGAGGCCTTTGCCCCGCCGAGCCAGAGCTTCATGTCCTTGTACCGGGTGAACATGCAGGCTGCCACGACTTTCTCCCCGTCCAGCAGACTGGCTACCTGGATATACGCCGGTAAATCGCGGGAGAGATCCCTCAGATATTCTTCCCCGGGGATGTGGAGGACCCTTCCCAGCCTGTCGAACCGTTCCTTCATGAGATGGTACAGTTCGGAAACGCTGGCATCACACCGGAACGTGTATCCTCGCTGCAGGGCATTCCGGATACGTGTCTTCCGTTCGCTTTTGAAGCTGGCGAAGATCTCATCGAGGGGAGGGCTCAGGTCAATGGAGTAGGAGTAGTCAGGGACCGCATGAAATCCCAGCCACTGGAAGATCCGGACGTCCCGGAATCCCAGGGGGAGGTTCATGGAGAAGTAATCCGAACCCAGATTCTCCAGCTCCCGGGACAGCTCTGTGCCGATGATCTCCAGATACTTTTCCTTCCGGTCCTGCCTCTGTCTGTCAAAGGATCCCGAAACCACCAGGCCCATGTGGGGGATGCCCGTCCCCTTCGGCGGCGAGGCCACCATCCGGATGCCGTACACCCGCCGGGAGAAGAGGGGGAGGAGGGCGATCAGCTCCTCGCCCTTGGTGATGCCGTAGGGCAGGAACCGGAACCCGGTGTGCTTCTCCACGATCTTCAGGAGAT
>JAJRCY010000120.1 GCA_028678715.1 Methanomicrobiales archaeon
CCCGGAGGGCCTCCACCGCCGAGGGGCACGCAGCGGCCTGCACGCCGGTCACTCTCACTCCGGGATTCTTCCCCCTGAGCGCGGTGGCGATGCCGGCGATGAGCCCACCCCCGCCCACCGGCACGATCACCTGGTCCACCGACGGGAGATCTTCCCGGATCTCGAGACCGATGGTCCCCTGGCCGGCGATCACCAGCGGATCGTCGTAGGCATGGACCAGCATCCCCCCCCGGGCCGCCAGCTCCCGTGCCCGATCCAGGCTCTCCTCCAGGGTACCGCCGTGGAGGATCACCTCTGCCCCGTAGGCACGGGTGGCCGCCTGCTTGGAGACCGAGGCCCACACCGGCATCACCACCGTGGCTGGTACGCCTGCCAGGCGAGCAGCCAGCGCCACGCCCTGGGCATGGTTCCCGGCCGATGCCGCCACCACTCCGGACGGACCGATCTCGTCCCTCCGGGAGAGCACATGGGCAAGGGCTCCCCTGATCTTGAAGGATCCCCCCTTCTGCATCACCTCCAGCTTCAGGTGCACCTCCGCACCCGCCATCGCCGACAGGGTGGGGGAATGCACGAGCGGCGTCCGGAGGACGTGGGGCCGGATCAGGTCGTGGACCGCCTCGATGTCAGGAAGGGAGACCATAGGGAGACAATGGGGCCACCGGACACTTGAGGATTGCGTCTCGACTACCCGCGTGTGGCCTGGCCTTGAGACGATGCCGGATGGGGGCGGGGTCCGATCCCACCACTCCACCCCCAATGCAGCATTACCCGGTGCGAAGAGGTTACTGCTCCACCTTCGCGAGTTCCTGCGAGAGATCCCCGGAGAGGTCCATGCCGATGAAATCCCCCGACGTGGGGAGCACCACGATGAACCGGGGGGTGATGTCCAGAACCGCCGGCGTGTCCTCCACCTCCAGGTCCAGGACGTGGCCCCCCGTCTTCTGGTCCGCGGAGAGGAAGTGAAGATGGTAGCCGGTCACCCCTATCCCCTTTGCAAAGGGAGGGGTGTAGAATCCTACCACCGTGCCGGTGACATTGTGCCATTCAAAGACCGCCTGGTGGGTGACCGCCTCGGCCAGGGGCGGGTAGGGCTTCTCCTGCCGGGGTACCGACCGCGCCTTCACGGAAGGGAACGTGCCGTCGATCCGGATGGCAGCAAAGAGGTTCTTCGAGAGCAAGGCGGCATCGAGGCCGGCCGTGACCTGGGTGATGTTCTTACCCGAGATACCCGGGACCACTCTATCGCGCTCAAAGGTGGTGACCTCGGCAAGGGGGACCATGACACCGCCATCAACGGGATGGGCTGCCCCGTCCATCCCCACCTGGTAGCAGATGCCGTCCAGCACCACCATCTCCCCGTCCAGGCCTTCGAAGGTCCCGAGGCCGAAGTCCCCGTGGTGCATCAATTCGTCCACCGAGACCACGCCGTCGTACGCCCCCAGCATCAGGGCGTCAACGGGGGAGACCTGGTAGAGCAGGTCCGGATCCGGGGCACCGGCCTGGGACGACGGCAGTACCATGGGAGCGACCAGAAGTGCCACTGCCAGGAGGGCCAGGGCAGCGGCGATGACAGGACAGACGGGAACTTTCACGGGACACCTCCGGCCGACCCTCTGCGGGCGGCCTTCTCACGCTGTATGGGCCCGGGCAGCAGATAAGGGGTACGGTTTCTCCGTCTCACGGGTTCAGCGGGTCTACCCCCCTGCGCCCGGCCGTGATGCGAACCAGCCGGTGCAGGGCGATCACCGCCGCCACGAGAAGCGACCAGAGGACCACCACCTGGAGGGCGGTGCGGTCCACGGCAAAGGGGCCCATCCAGGCAGTTTCGCCCGTGAGGAAGAGGATACAGGCCAGGAACAGGACCACGCTGGCACCTCCCAGGAGATCCCACACCGGATCCGGCCGGGTGCCGGGGACCGGTACCTCGCGGGGCGGGAGGGTGATCTTCACGGTGGCGGCAGACGCCATGAGGAGGAGGATCAGGACGCCCACGGCGACCGGCGTCATGGCCGGGACCCGGCCCGAGAGCTGGAAGAGGAGGAGCACCCCGGCCTGGACTGCAAGGGCAACGCCCCAGCCTGCGGGGGAGAGGAGGACCTGGCTCTCCCCGTGCCGCATGAGCCGGATGGCCACGTACCGGGCAAGGAGCGTCTGGAGGGCACCCCACCAGACCAGGTTCGTAAAGAGGATGGCGAGCGGGTTTATGCCCAGGACGAGTGGCGGGGTGAGGGCCAGTCCTGACGCCAGGAAGACGTACACCGTCCCCGCAAAGAAGGCCACGCCCATCAGGTGCATGTCCCGGAGCCGGAACCGGACCACCAGGTCCTGGACCATGGAGAAGTAGGTGAAGTAGGCGGCCGAAAGCACCGGGAAGAGGAGGGGGTGAGCCAGGAGATCCGGGATCCCCCGCACCGCGTACTCGAAGAGCAGGTTGAACGCTGTTGCAATGAGAACGATCCCCCAGCGGCTGCCTGCCTGCTTCACCGGTGCCATCAGGTCCGCTATCATTTCCGGGTGAACATACGCCTCCGCGCGTTAGATACTTTGCCATACCGCCACGGTACCCATCCGGCGTCCTCGCCGGTATTCGCCAGGGTTTTCGGAGCGCTGTGATAATCCATACCCTTTTCTCGGCAGCGCCGTAACCTACCGGGGATCCCCGGTGCACTACCACCTCCTCCTCACCGATCACTGCAACCTCTGCTGCACCTACTGCCGCGGGAAGGCCTTTCTTCCCGATACGGCTCCGGCCGGGCCGGACCTGGACCTGGACTGGGACCTGCCCCCGGAACTGGAGGTGGATCTCAGCCGTCTGTATGCCTTCCTGGCCCGGGACTCCTGCCCGGTCCTCACCTTCTACGGCGGCGAACCCCTGCTGCGGACCGACCTGATCCGGGAGATCATGGCCCACGCACCGGTGGAGAGGTTCCTGATCCACACAAACGGTCTCCTGCTGGAGAGGGTGGACCCGGACCTCCTGCTCCGGTTCTCCACCATCCTCGTCTCCCTGGACGGCCCGCGGGACCTCACGGACCGGTACCGGGGGCGGGGCACCTACGATGCCGTGATGCGCGGCCTCCGCCGCCTCCGGACCCTGGGGTTCCGGGGAGAGGTGATCGCCCGGATGACGGTGGCGGAAGAGACCGATATCGAAGATGCGGTCCTCCACCTGGCCGAACACCCGGCCCACCCCTTCACCTCCCTCCACTGGCAGCTGGACGCCAACTTCTCGGGAGACTACCGTCGGAGGGACTTTGCCCGCTGGGCAGAGACCTCCTATACCCCCGGCATCCGGAGGCTTGTCGCTCGGTGGGTGGAGGAGATGGGGGAATACGGGAGGGTGCTCCGGTGGTACCCCTTCCTGGACACCACCGAGGACCTGTTGCGGGAACGCCCCAGCATGCTCCGCTGCGGATCCGGCCATGCCAACTACAGCATTCTCACGGACGGCTCCCTCACTCCCTGCCCCCTCATGGTGGGGATGAGGGCACATTACGTCGGGCACATCACGACCAGTGACCCGGGGACCCTCCCGCAGGTGCCCATTGGCGGAGAGTGCACGGGGTGTAACCTCCTGGCCTTCTGCGGGGGGAGGTGCCTGTACGCCTCGATCCTCAGGCCATGGCCGGAGGAGGCGCGGAGGACCGTCTGTGCAACCGTTCAGGGCCTCCACGACGCCCTGGCAGGGGCGCTCCCGCAAATCCGGGGCCTGATGGCGGAGGGCAGGATCCGGATGGAGGATTTTGCCCACGAGAAGTACAACGGCTGCGAGATCATCCCGTAGCACGGATTCTGTTCCTCAAACCACCCCCCTTAAAAGCCCCGGAGGTTCCGGCGATGCATCCCCCATTCCGGACCGTGAGGTTTATCTCTCCCCGTCCACGACATGAGAGCAATGGATCTCCCTTCGTACCTGCACACCCTGGAACAGGAAGTGGGCAGGCTCTCCCCTGTCCAGAAGATCCTCCTCTCCACCGACGGGTCGGTGACCCAGATGCTGGAGGTGATCACCGG
>JAJRCY010000121.1 GCA_028678715.1 Methanomicrobiales archaeon
CACGTAGTACTGGGTGTCCACCCGCATCCGCTTCGCTTCGTCCAGGGCGGAGATGTCCATGCCGAAGAGCTCCTCGAGGAGCATGATGGCGCCGGCATGGTTCTCACACCGGATCCCGGCCCGGAAGAGAAGGGCAGTCATGGCATGGTACATGCTGTAGTAGGCCATCGAGACCGCCTCCTCCAGGTGCTCCGCTTCGCGGAGGATCCGGGCCGATTCCAGGAAGCTGTCGGACTTGGCCAGGTAGGATCCCGAGATCTCCTGGCTGGGAGCGACCAGCATCAGCTTGTGCTCATGCTGCAGCTTCCGAAAAAAATCCCGTCGCGTCATAGTATCGCTCCACTCCCTTTACGATCACATGGCCCTTCATCATCTCACGGACCAGGGGGGAGGCCGGCTCGAAATCCCCGATCTTCACCGACAGCCGGGGATACTTCTTCTCCAGCTCCTGCTTGAGGGTCTTCTCCTTTGTCTCCACGAAAACGTCGATATCGCTCCGTTCGGTGGCCGTCCCCTTTGCATGGCTCCCGAAGACGAGCACCAGCGGAACCTCCCGGTGGGCAAGGAGCACCTTCACCGGCGCCCGCAGGTACGGGTACCGCTTCAGGAGCCGGGAGAGGCGGCAGTACTCTGCCATCATCACCCGGTTCCTGCCCTCGATGGTCTTCTTCACAAAGTAGACCGTGTTCTTCCCTTCGGTCCGTTTATCGATGGCATTCTCCTTCACCAGGTCCTGCAGCCGGCGCAGCACCGTCGTGTGATTGGTTCCGAGCCGGCCGGCAAGGCCCCGCACGTGGAGTTCCTCCTGCACCAGCAGGAGCAGGATCTCACTGGATACATTCTGTTCCACATGGAACAATAATGTGCCAATATGGGATAAATCCTGCGATCCTCCTTCATCCCACGAAAGCCGGCGTGTGGGATCTTACCTGTCATCAGCTCTCTCTTCACACCGGTATCAACGCAGGAATTGGGGGTCTCTCTTTTCATAGGTATGATTAAATAGCATGGAAAGCTACTTCCTTCCACCCATGCCCGGGAACGCAGAACTGCAGGCAGGCCGGCTGCAGTGAACCGGGGGCATCTTCCGGGGAGGTTCCGGCAGGTGGCACCCGTTTCGCGAGACCTGTGCGGGCTTCCCAGGACCATGGAATGGAGGTAACCGAACATGTTGGGAATGGAAGACAAACCGGTAAGGCTCCGCATGGAAGACAGGAAGATGCGGTGGATCCTCCTGCCTCGGGGGATTTCCGTTGCGGAGCGCTCGGTCCAGGACTCGTACCTGGAGCGCATGGGTGGCGACCGCCGTGCCGCCATCGGTGACTCCTGCTACTACATCACGGTCCTGGACAATGCAGCGCATCTCTGCCGCCAGCCACGGGAGAGGAGCAGGGGCCAGGATCTGGAGGTGGTGGACCACGAGCACCACGGGATCTCCACCGAGGAACTGGAGGATGCGGTCCGGAAGGCAGCGGGAGACCACCTGGTGGAGGGCCACTATCCCCTTTCGGTCCACATTGAAAAGAAGCTCCGGGCGCAGCTGGAGCCGTGAAACCAGCCGGCGGAGAGGTACCCGCTGGAGATCTTTTTTCCGATTGTCAGGAGGAGACAGGTACTCAGAGCGGGGAGAGGGAAGAAGGGGATATCCATCTGAGAAGGGAGTGGTTGATGAGAGGGATCCACACCAGTTCCCGAGAACAGCATCCCTGAGGCTGAACGGCCCCCGAATCTTATTTATCTCCAAAATCACCCATCCCCTCCCCAGCATTTCCAAACCCTTAAATCCTGTGGCAGGCATCCGGAACAGGATGACGAGAGCACCGGTCCTCTTCCCTTTCATCGCCCTCATTATATTCGGATTCTTCTCCGGCTGCAGCGCACCCCTCCGAGAACCGAATGTCACGGTCCAGGATATCACCCTGGACTCGGTCTCGCTCCGTTCCCTTGAACTGGGGACCGTGCTCCGGTTCGAGAACCCAAACCCGGTGGCGATCACCCTTGCCAACGTGACGTTTGACGTGTACTACGAAACCGGGACCGGGCGGGAGTACCTGGGTCATGGGGGTCGGGAGAACCTGACCCTGCCGAAGAACCAGCCGACGGTTTACCGGATCCCGGTCGAGATCGACAACCTCCAGGCACTGAAGGGGCTGGCGGTGCTGGTGCGGGAGGGCTCGCTTCCCGTGGTGGTCAACGGCACGGCGGCCGTGGACCTGAAAGTGATGACGGTGAAGGTCCCGTTCGAGAAGCGGAAGGTGCTGGGGTGAGGCGGGAAACCTGCATCTCCTGCCTGACGCGGGGAGACCGCTTCACCCGGTTTCCTCCCGCCATGACCGGGAGAAGAGACATTCTTCGGGGCGGCAATCCTCCATGACGCATCCCTCCGATCCAGCCCGTGGGTTCTCCCCATTTCCCCCCATAACGATTTATCCCTTGAGGGGAAATGTACACCCACACACAGTGGACCGATCATCCTCTTTTCCATGAGAATTCATCCAGGACAGGGAATGCATCAGGTGCCCTGGAATGTGAACGCATGAAAACCATATCATTTGACGATCTCGCCCTCTCCCCTGAGCTGCGGCGGGCGGTGGAGGATCTCGGTTTCGAAGAGCCGACCCCCATCCAGTCGCTGGCCATCCCGGCGATACGGCAGGGGGCTGACGTGATCGGCCAGGCCTACACCGGCACGGGGAAGACCGCTGCCTATGGCCTCCCGCTTCTCGAGAAGGTGAACCCGGTGGACCGGGCCATCCAGGCACTCGTAATCTGCCCCACCCGTGAGCTGGCCATCCAGGTGGCGGAGGAACTGACCCAGCTCTCACGGCACCGGCGGAGCATCGTGATTCTCCCGGTGTACGGCGGCCAGTCCATGGAACGGCAGCTGGCCGCCCTCCGGAAGGGCGTTCAGGTGGTGATCGCAACCCCGGGCCGGCTCCTGGATCACCTCCGCCGCAGGACCATTGCCCTGGACCGGGTCCTGTTCGTGGTGCTGGACGAAGGGGACGTGATGCTGGACATGGGCTTCATCGATGACATCGAGGCCATCCTGCGGCAGACCCCCAGGGAGCGCCAGACCGTGCTCTTCTCGGCCACGGTGCCGGAGGAGATCCGGGACCTGGCGAACCGATACCTCCGGAACCCGAAGACGATCCGGGTGGTGCACGAGCACCTGACCGTGCCCGGAATAGAACAGCGCTATTATCCTGTCGGCGAGCAGGAGAAGCTGGAGGTCCTGACACGGCTCCTGGAGGAGCACGACCCGAAGCAGTCCCTGATCTTCTGCAACACGAAACGGCGGACCGATGCGCTGGCACGCAGGCTCCGTGCCCGGGGGTTCCCGTCCGAGAAGCTGCACGGGGACATGACCCAGGGCCAGCGGGAGCGGGTGATGGGGAAGTTCCGGAAGGGTGAGATCAGCGTGCTGGTGGCCACCGACGTGGCCGCCCGGGGCATCGACGTGGAAGGAATCGACGCTGTCTTCAACTACGATGTCCCCAACGATCCCGAGTACTACGTGCACCGCATCGGCCGGACGGCCCGGGCGGGCAGGGGCGGGAGCTCCTACACCCTGGTATCACCGAACGAAATGCCCCGGCTCCGGGAGATCCAGCGGTACGCCGGGATCACCATCGCGCAGGAAGCGGTGCCCGGGGCAGGGCTGAAGCCACCGGTGGCTGCCGCGAGGGCTCCCCCGGTACAGGTTCCCGTAAGGGAAACACCAGAAACGCCGATCCCCCCAACCCTCGAGGACCGCATCCGGTCCCTTGTCCGGCAGGGAGGGCTCGAATCCCACCGTGCCCGGATCCAGGGAATGGTGGATTCCGGGCTGGCCGCGGTTGACATTGCATCTGCCCTCATGGCCTTATCCGGGGCGGGGCAGGCCCGGGGGAACTCAGGCGGGGGCCAGTCCGGGAAGCGCCGGCGGCGCCGGTAACAGGGCGGAACCCGCGGGAGAGTGGGGCCACCCCCGC
>JAJRCY010000122.1 GCA_028678715.1 Methanomicrobiales archaeon
GCCGCGGTGGGCTATACCCCGCGGGAGGACCGGACGGTAGAAGGAAAGATGGCCCTTGTCGCCGGCGTCCCATACGCGAAAATCCACGAGCGGGACCCCCTCGCGGATGCCATCGATGCCTCCCGCAACTACCGCAACCGGCTCCAGAATGCCCTCCGGCGGGTGCCGCCGGGCGTGGACATGGACCGGGTGAGGGCCGGCATCATCCGTGGCCAGTCCCTGGAGCAGGTGCTGGGCGGCATGAGGCCCGCGAAGCCGCAGAAAGAGGAGACCGTGGCCGAACCGGTGGTGGAGGCACGGAAGGACGAGCGGGTGATGGTGCTGGATGGCACGGTGAAGCGGCTCAAGGGCTACGTGGCCGAGCTGCAGGACGAGGTGAAGGAGAAGGAGCGGGCGGTGGACCGGCTCCAGCAGCGGCTGGGCCACATGCAGGCGGCATGGAGGCAGCAGCTGCGGCGGGATGCCGAGATTGCCCGGCGGGACGCCATGATCCAGGATCTCAGGCGGCGGCTGCGCAGGGAGGAGCGGCAGAACCGGGCGATGCACCGCCGGATCGAACGGATGCGCAGGCCCCCGACCCCCGTCGAGGGAGAGGCCGGTGTACCGGTGAAGGTGCTCGACAGCCTGACCCGCGACGCCGTCCAGCGGCTCGAGGCCGAGCAGGGGATCAGCGACGGGGACCTGCTGTACGTGGGAAAGACAGCGGGGTGGGGCCGGAGCGTGATCCGGGAGCTGGGCGAACGGGGGGTCCGTGCCCTCCTCGCTGCCACCGGCTCCCCGCAGGAGCCTGATCCCCAGCTGCTGGAGGCCTGCCGGGAACAGCCGCTCCCCCTCCTTCCGGAAGGGAAGGTGGGTCTCCACCTGAAGGGAAAGGCCGGGAGCGTGGATCCCGGTGCCCTCGCGGCGGCGCTCCACGACTGGGAAGAGGGCCAGAAGGAACGGGAGCGGGAGCAGAAGAAGGCCATGGTGGAGTACATCTTCCGGGAGTACCGGACCGAGCGGGAGAAGGAGGTGAGGAAGGGTGGATGACCGGGGCCTCCTCTCCGGAATCCTGGACCTGGTGGACCGGGAGCAGGCAGGCGATGACTGTGCAGTCCTCCCCTGCGGGGATCTGCTGCTCGTCGTGACCACGGATATGGTCCACGAGGCCACCGATTTCCCTGCCGGGATGACGGAGTGGCAGAAGGGCTGGATGGCAGCGGCCGTCACGGTCTCTGACATCGCCGCCATGGGTGCGTCCCCGGTGGCGCTCCTGATCGCGGTGGGGCTGGACCGGCCGGACCGGTTCCGTCCCCTGATGGAGGGCGCCGCCGCATGCGGCCGGAGGTACGGGGCGGCCATCGTGGGCGGGGACATCGACCGGCACCGGGAGCTCACCGTTGTCACCACCGGCCTTGGGACCGTCGATCCCGGAAGGATCGTGCGCCGGCGGGGATCCCGGCCCGGGGACCTGGTGGGCATCACCGGCGTGCCCGGCCGTGCCCAGGCTGCACTGGAAGGATACCCGCCGTTCCGGAAGCACCTCCTGGAGCCGCAGCCCCGGGTGGAGGAGGGCATAGCCCTGGGGAAGGCAGGGGCCACCGCCATGATGGACATGAGCGACGGCCTGGCCCTCTCCCTCCATGACCTGCAGGCAGTGAATGACTGCGGCTTCGCCATAACCTCGGAGCTCCTCCCGCTTCCCCGGGGGGTGCCGGAGGCACAGGCCCGATCCTTTGCCCTCTTCGGCGGCGGGGACTACGAGCTCCTCTTCACCATCCCGGAGGCCCGCCTTCCCGTGCCCGGGGTGGACGCCCGGATCATCGGCCGGGTGGTGCGGGAGCGGGGGGTGCTGCTGGACGGGGAGCCCCTCCCGGCCCGGGGCTATGCCCACGTGTGGGAGAGCGGGTGACGGGGAGGGGAGCACCCCCCCCATGCGACGACAGCCCGGTGCAGACCCTCCCGTGCACCGGAAGCAGCAGGGAGCAGGAATCACAAAGTGGATCCGGTTGACATTCAGGGTCAGCGAGGGGAAAAATAAACGAAATATCATGTCCAGATTGGCAATATCAGGAATAATATTATTCAATATCTGAATCAAGAGTGAAAACACTTGGACTACAAAGGGTAATGCTTATATATTAAACATGAGCAATTGTAAAATAATCGGTGAAACCGGCACCTCGCCCCCGGGCCTTTCATATCAGATGGGGGCACTCAGTATACCCGAGAGGTAATCGCATGTTCCGGAAGATTGTTGTCCATCTCCTGATCGCCACGCTGCTTGTGGCATGCCTGGCGCCCGTGGCCGCTGCACCGAACACGGCAGCTCCGGCTGCAGATACGGGCGGGGCAGCCTACACCACGGCCCCTGCGGCAGAAACCGGTGCGGCAGCCTACACGATCGCCCCCGAAAACACGGAGTACGAGAGATACCGTGAAGAGAAGCTGAAAGGCCGGGTTCAGACCACCACCAGTGACGGGAAGGGCCTGGGCTACACCCCGTCCCCGGTCTCCCTTTCCCACCTGAAGGGGAAGCAGGTCTCCCGGAGAGCCCTCGTGGCCGCAGCCCAGGGCCTTGCAGCCGAAGGCGGTATGGACGAGAGCATCCCGGGCGGGGATGTCGTCAGCCTCCCTGCCAGCTACGACCTGAGGACTCTGGGAAAGGTAACCCCGGTCCGGAACCAGGGGTCGTGCGGGAGCTGCTGGGCCTTTGCCACGTACGGTTCAATGGAATCCGTCCTGGAACCCGGGGAGACCTGGGACTTCTCGGAGAACAACCTGAAGAACAAGCACGGCTACGATGGCACCCACTGTGCGGGTGGCAACGCGGGCATGTCCACCGCGTACCTGGCCCGGTATGCGGGGCCTGTTTCCGAGTCGGATGACACCTACAACCCGTACTCCTCCTATTCGCCGTCGACCCTCACCGCCCGGAAGCACGTGCAGGACGTGCTCTACATTCCGGACCGGTCCGGCCCTCTCGACAACGACAACATCAAGAACGCCGTCCAGGTCTATGGCGGGATCTATTCGCTGGTGTACTGGACGGAGGGAGCCTACAGCTCGGCCACCAAGGCATACTACTACAGCGGGACCTCCTACGCCAACCATGCCATCACCATCGTGGGCTGGGATGACAACTATGACAGGAGCAGGTTCCGGACGTCCCCGCCGGGGAACGGTGCCTTCATCGTCCGGAACAGCTGGGGCACCGGCTTCGGCGAGCAGGGGTATTTCTACGTCTCCTACTACGACAAGGTGATCGGCACGGGCAACGCGGTCTTCACCGCGGAATCCACCCAGAACTACCAGACCATCTACCAGTATGATACCCTGGGGTGGCTGGGCTCCGCGGGATACTGCGGGGATACGGCCTACTTCGCCAATGTCTTCACCGCCTCCCGGGCAGAGCAGATCAGCGCTGCCTCCTTCTACACGGCATCACCCAACTCCGAGTACCAGGTGTCGGTCTACACCAATCCCAGCGGCGGCCCGGTGAATGCGGCAGGACCCCTCTCCACAAAGACGGGGACCATCGCCATCCCCGGCTACCACACGGTGATCCTGGACACCCCGGTCCCCGTGACCTCCGGCCAGAAGTTCTCGGTGGTGGTCCGGCTCCGGACGCCGGGCTACAGCTACCCCATCCCGCTGGAGAAACCCATCACCGGTTTTGCGAGCAACGTCAATGCCGCTTCCGGCCAGAGCTACATGAGTTCCAACGGGGTTTCCTGGGCCGATGTGGCGGTCACCTGGAAGAACCACAACGTCTGCCTGAAGGCCTTCTCCACCTCCGGCACCCCGCCCCCGCCGCCCTCCAACCCGGTTCCGGTGCTTTCCACCATCTCGCCCTCCTCGGCCACGGCGGGTGACGCGGCCGTCACCCTGACGGCAACGGGGAGCAGCTTTGTCACGGGATCCACGGTCCGGTGGAACGGGGCCGA
>JAJRCY010000123.1 GCA_028678715.1 Methanomicrobiales archaeon
AGGCTCTCGTGCAGGACCTGAAGGAGGCCACCGCCCTTGCCCTGGATATCCTCCGGAAGAGCACCGATGCCTTCTTTGCTGACGATATGGACGCCGCCCATGTCCACCTCGCGGCTGTCGCATCCCTGGAGGAGCGGTGCAGCCGCATCACCCACCGCGCTTCCCCCTTCAAGGGAGAGACGGCCGTTGCCCTCGGCTCTATCATCGAGTCCATCCGACGCATCGGCGAGTATGCAGCCGACATCTGCGAGAACACCATCAACCACCTGGTGGCCGAGCCCAGGGGTGGATGACCGCCTTTCTCGGGTTTTTCCTCTCCCGCCCCACGTTCCCCCCGCGGGGCAAAGATATTAGAAACGGCGAGGCGCACGGTTCAACAGGTGAGACCACAAGAGTTGCACTGATGAGGGTGATGGGCATCGACCCGGGGCTTGCCATCGTGGGCTACGGCGTGCTGGAGAGGGACGGGCGCAGGGCCCGCGCCATCGCCTACGACTGCATCCGCACCTCGCCCCGGGGAATGACCACGCCGGAGCGGCTCCAGGAGATCCACCGGCGGTGCCTGGCCCTCTTAGAGACCCACCGGCCGGATGCGGTGGCCGTGGAGAAGCTCTTCTTCACCCGTAACATCACCTCCGCCATGTCGGTGGCCGAGGTCCGCGGGGTGATCCTGCTGGCCGCGGCGGAGGCAGGGATCCCGGTCACCGAGTATACCCCCAACCAGGTGAAGCAGGCGGTGACAGGGTCAGGGAAGGCCGAGAAGATCCAGGTGCAGGAGATGATGCGGAGGCTGCTCTCCCTCCCGGAGATCCCCCGGCCGGATGACGTGGCTGACGGCCTTGCCATCGCGCTCTGCCATCTCCATACGGTGAGGTGACCGGGATGTTTGCGCAGCTGACCGGGGAAGTGGCCGACGTGGGCGAGGGATTCGTCGTGCTGGACGTCGGCGGCGTGGGCTACGAGGTCCACATGCCGCAGCCGGCTGTCACCGCCCTCCTCCAGAAGAAGGGGCCAGTCACGGTCCATACCCACCTGGTGGTCCGGGAGGACGGCTGGACCCTCTTCGGATTCCTGCGGCCGAGGGACCGGGAGATGTTCCGGCTCCTGATCGGGGTGACCCGCATCGGGCCCCAGATCGCGCTCTCCATCCTCTCCCAGGTCACCCTGGAGGACTTTGCTGCCGCGGTCCTGGCCGAGGACGACCGGGCCTTGACGCGCATCCCCGGCGTCGGGGAGAAGCACGCGAAGCGGCTGATCCTGGAACTGCGGGACAAGATGAGGAAGGCCGGCGAGCGGTACCTGCCGGGGGGCGGCCCCGCCACGCTGCGGCTGGACGCAGTCTCTGCCCTCGTGGTACTGGGATTCTCTCCCCGGGAGTCGGGGGAGGCGGTGGACGCGGTCCTCCAGGCACGATCCCCGCCAACCGCCGTGCAGGACGCGGTCAAGGCTGCACTCCTGCGGCTGAAGGAGCGGTGAGGAATGGACGAAACGAGGGAGGAACCCGGGGACCGGCTCATCGCCACCGACGTGCTCTCGGACGAGGCCGAAGACACCACGATCCGCCCGGCCACCTTCGGGGAGTTCATCGGCCAGGAAGGCGTGAAAGAGACCCTTCGGATCACGATTGCCGCGGCAACGCAGCGGGGGGAGCCCCTGGACCATATCCTCTTCTCAGGCCCGCCGGGCCTGGGCAAGACCACCCTTGCCCATCTGATCGCCCGGGAGATGAACGCCCAGATCCACACCACCTCGGGGCCCATCCTGGAGAAGCCGGGGGACATCGCCGCCATGCTCACCCTCCTGGGGCGGGGGGACGTGCTCTTCATTGACGAGATCCACCGCCTGCCCCGGGTGATCGAGGAGATCCTGTACCCGGCCATGGAGGACTACCGGATCGACGTGATGATCGGCGAGGGCCCCAGCGCCCGGTCCATCACCCTCACGCTGGAGCACTTCACGCTCGTCGGCGCCACCACCCGGGTGGGGCTGCTGGGGTCCCCCTTCCGGGACCGTTTCGGCCTGGCCCTCCGGCTGAACCTCTACCACCCCGACGAGCTGGCCGCGGTCGTGCGGCGGTCGGCCGGGATCATGCAGATCCCCATCACCCCCGAGGGGTGCCACGAGATCGCCCGCAGGAGCCGGGGGACACCCCGGATCGCCAACCGGCTGCTGCGCCGGGTCCGGGACTTTGCCACGGTCCGGGGCGACGGGACCATCAGCGGGGACGTGGCCGACCGGGCCCTCACCTTGCTGGGGATCGATCCCCTGGGCCTGGACGACCTGGACCGGCGGATCCTCCGGGTGATCGCCGACGACTTCCGGGGCGGGCCCGTGGGCCTGAAGACCATCGCCATCTCTGTCGGCGAGGATGTCCGGACCATCGAGGAGGTATACGAGCCCTACCTGATCCAGGTGGGGTTCCTCAAGCGCACCGCCCAGGGGCGGGAGTCCACCTCCGCAGCATCCGAGCATCTCCACCACAAGTGGTGATAGGGCGCGGGTTCAGCCCCCTGACGTCGCCGTTCCCGAGAAGGAGATTGTGGTCAGGGAAAACTGCGAAATGCCGGACTGGTGAAACGCTCCAGGGGGGGGACCTTTCGGTCCCCCCGCCGCGTGGGCGCCCCCCCCTGACGTTTCCGGTCACCGCCGCTCTCCAGATTGCTGTGATAGTTCTGGGGTTTGGACCAGGCGAATCCCTGCGGTGGATGCCAGTCAGTGGCGAATATCCTCACCGGGGGAGGGTGACGGGAGGGGGCGGAGTCCCCTCCTGACCCCACCCCCCATGAGAGGAGAGAGTCTTCTGTCGTGTCTTCCGATTCTGGGAACATTTTTCGACAGGATTCATGCTCCCTCGGATCTCCCGTTCCCTGCAGAAAATATTTGGCATGGGTGCCGAAGATCTGGATCAGAGAGAAGGGAGCAGAGAACCGTCATGTGGCGCCTGTTTGGAGGGGGATCGGCATCCCCCGGGGTGAGGAAAGGGCTTGACCTGATCCGGCTCGGCCGGTACGACGAGGCTGAGGAGTTCTTTAAGAAAGCGCTGGAGGAGCACCCCAAGGAGCCCCACGGCTGGGTGGGGCGGGGGATCGCCGCCCGGCAGCGCGGAGATCCGAAGATGGCCCTGGAGTACCTGGACTATGCCCTTACCCTCGCTCCTGACGACCCGGACGCCTGGTACCAGAAAGCGAGGGTCCTCGCCGTCATGGACCATCACGAGCAGGCCCTCTCCTGCTACGAGCGTGCCATCCGGCTGCGCCCCGGAAGTGCCGCTGCCCACTACTGCAAGGGCAGGTCCCTGGAGGCATTGGAACGGGATCCCGAAGCCCTGGACTGCTACGAGAAGGCCGTCACCCTCACGGATGAGCAGGAAGTGAGGGCGCGCCGGGACACGCTCCTCCAGAAGCTCCGCCAGCAGCGCAGCACGTGAGGGAATCCCGCCGTCCCGCCACGCTTCCCCCGTCAGCAGGACCCTTTCTGGCGGATGTAGTGGATCACACCGCTGACGACGGAGAGAATGGCGATGAGCGTGATTCCCGCCACCGCGTACATCACCAGGTCAAAGTGCTGCGACACAAGGGGGATGTTCCCGAAGAAGTAGCCTCCCAGCACAAAGACCAGGATCCAGGCGATGCCCCCGCTCGCATTGTAGGTCAGGAACCGCCGGAACTCCATGGTGCCGACACCGGCGAGGAATGGCGCAAAGGTCCGCAGGTAGGGGACGAACCGTGCCACGACGATGGTGAGTCCCCCGTACTTCTCGTAGAACCGGCAGGTGAGGTCGCAGTAGTTCTTCTTGAAAAGGGTGGGGTACTTCTCGTACAGCAGGTTCATGCCGCAGGACTGGCCGATCCAGTAGTTCCGGGAGTCGCCGGCAACGGCCGCCACCATGAGGAGCAGGCAGAGTACCTCCA
>JAJRCY010000124.1 GCA_028678715.1 Methanomicrobiales archaeon
GAGGATGCCCTCCCCGCACTCCTCCAGGATCTCGTCGCGGGACGCGTCGCCGTTCTCGATGAAGGTGTTGGACATCCGGACGATGGGGGCGTCCCCCTCCATGGCCCGGGCATGGCCCGGGACACCGTTCCCCAGCGCCGCCATCGTCTCCCGGTTGTGCAGGTACGCCGCCACCCTGCCGCAGGAGATGATCTCGGTCCGGGACGGGAGCACCCCCTCGGAATCCACCGGCTCGAACCCGAACTCGGGAAGCGTGGGGTCATCGACGATGGTCAGGGCTTCCGTACCGATCCGATCCCCCATCCTCCCCTGGAGGACCGAGGAGCCCTCCAGCACCAGGTCCCCTTCCGAGGCGTGGCCGACGGCCTCGTGGGCAAAGACCCCGGCAAGCTCCGGGTCCAGCACCGCCCGCATCCTGCCCCCCTTCGGGACCGGGGCCGAGAGGAGGGCAACCGCACGTTCCCCGGACACCCTCCCCAGTGCCTCCTGGTGCCGGAGGTTCAGGCCGGTGAGGGTGTGCCGGGACTCCCGCCCCATCTGCACGACACCGTTCCGGGACGCCACCGCGAGCACCGAGAACCCGGACCTCACCACTTCGTACCCGGCCTCATGGCCGGAGGAGTCCAGGAAACTGACCTGTTCCGCCCGTTCGGTGTACTGGGCACGGGTGCTCGTCACACCCTCCACCCGGGCGGCCGTGGCAATGGCCGTGAGGAGACCGGTCTTCTCTTCCAGGGATACCGTGCGGGGATCCTCCTTGAGCGCCGGGACCGGGAGGAGCCCGGAGGGTGCGGGGGCAAGGTCCACCCGCCGTTCCGTGATCCGGGCGAAGGAAAGAGCCCGTTTCAGCAGGGCACCCCTCTCCCGTGCGGACCCGGGATCGAAATGGTCCTGGTGCACGATGCCCCAGCCCCGGGGCCCCAGCACCCGGATCACCGAGGAGTCGGAGAAGGAGGTGCCGGCCGATTCGACAACGCCGTTGTCGATGTCGACATGGGTGGAGGCGGCGCGGACCCTCCGGATGTCAAAATAGCGGGTGCCGGGGAGGGCCATCACACCACGGGCTTGGGAAGCGCGGTGTCCAGGATCTTGGTCGAGGACCGGACGGCCATGTTCCGGATCCGGGCCAGGAACCCTTCCCGCTGCTCGGGGATGAGGGCATGGGTCAGGACCTCCTCGATGTTCTCCACCGGGATGACCTCCACCAGGGGACGGTACCGATCCTCGATCAGGACATCCCCCTCGTTGGCCTTGGGAATCAGCACCCTGTGGATCCCGGCTTTCGCCGCCGCTTCGATCTTGTAGGTGACCCCGCCCACCGGCAGCACGTCGCCCCGGACGGAGAGGGACCCGGTCATCCCCAGGTTCTGGTGCACCGGGATCCCCTCGATGGCGCTGATGACGGCCGTGGCAACGCTGATGGATGCCGAGTCCCCTTCCACCCCGCCGTAGGTGCCGATGAACTGGATGTGGATGTCCATGTCCTTGATGTCCTTTCCCGTGAACTTCTTGATGATGGCCGAGACATTTTTGATGGACTCCTGGGCGATCTCCTTCAGCATGCCGGTGGCGATCACCGACCCCTGGTCCTTGTTGATGGCAGGGGTCACCTCTGCCATGATGGGGAGCACCGACCCGCTGTCGGTTCCCATCACCGCGAGGCCGTTGACCCTTCCTACCCGGGATCCTTCCACCACCGTCAGTTCATAGTCACGGCTCCGGCGGATGTACTCGTCCGAGATCTGCTCCTCGATGGAACGCGCGGACTCCTTGGCACGGACCACGTGGGCCGCCGTCGTGATGGAGACCCCCTCCTGCCGGGCCAGGTCCCCGGCCACCCGGATCAGCCCTCCGATGTCCCGGAGCTTCAGGCTGAGGTGCCCCTTCCGGTTGGACCGTCGCCTCCCCTCCCGGATCAGCTCGCCGATGGCCGCCCGGTCGAAGTGGGGGATCTTGCCGTCCTTCTTCACCTCCTGGGCCACGAACCGGACGAACTTCCTCCGGTTCTCGGGGGTGTCCTCCATGGAGTCCCGGAAGTAGACCTCGTAGCCGTAGCCACGGATCCGGGAGCGGAGCGCCGGGTTCATGTTCTGGACGGCATCCACGTTCCCTGCCGCCACCATGATGAACCGGCAGGGGACGTCCTCGGTGCGGACCATGGCCCCGCTCGATCGCTCCGACTGGCCCGTGATGGGGAACTGCCCCTCCTGCAGCGAAGTGAGCAGGCTCTGCTGCGACTGGGGTTCCAGCGAGTTGATCTCATCGATGAAGAGCACGCCGCCGTGGGCGCGGTGGATGGCCCCCGCCTCCACCCGCTCGTGGGCCGGGGTCTCCAGGCCGCCGGACTGGAAGGGGTCGTGGCGCACGTCGCCCAGGAGCGCCCCGGCATGGGAGCCGGTGGCGTCGATGAAGGGGGCCGTGGCCGTGCTGTCGTTGGAGACCAGGAGTTTAGGCACCATCAGGTCTTCCCGGGGGGTCGTGTACCGCAGCGCCATGAAGACAAAGGCGGCGGCAATGATCCCCATCAGCCACTGGTAGGTGATGAAGGAGTAGCCGATGATGCCCAGGAGGAGAAGCATGAGGAGCGTATTGCGGGTCTGCATCCGCCGCCTGGCCTCGCCCTTGTGGGCAGCCACGATCTGCTTCCCCCTCCCTGCGGTGACAGTGCGGACGATGGGGTTGTTGGAGTCCTCGCTGTTGGGGTACACCAGGATATCCTGCAGCTCCTCCTTGGGCAGGAGCTCGGCCATGGCCTTCGCAAGCATCGACTTGCCGGTACCCGGGCTCCCGATCATCATGACGTGGCGCCGCTGGATGGCCGCCTTCCGGATCACCTCCACCGCGTGATCCTGCCCGATCACCTGGTCGATGAGCCGCGGGGGCACCTCGATCTCGGAGGAGGTGTCCAGGTCAATGCCTCCGAAGACCTCTTCCTCGCCGACAGTCTCACCTGCTGGGGTTTCCATGGTCGATACTCCACATTCGGGAAAATCAGTTGTTTATTTATTATTCCTGATCGTTTAAGTACTTTCAGCTGGAGTCCGGGTGGGCAGATGAAGGTCGTTGCAACACAGAGATCGCAGCTCCTGGCGTCACGGATCGCCGGAGCGCTGGGTGTCGGGATGGCGGAGGCGCGGTTCTCCCGGTTCCCTGACGGGGAGCATTCCCTGCAGCGGGGGGCCCTGGACGGGGAGACGGTGGTGGTGGGGTCTGTTGTCGACGCGGATTCCCTGGTTCGGCTCCTGCTGCTCGTGGATGCCTGCAGGGGATCCGACGTCCGGCTGGTGGTCCCCTACCTGGGCTATGCCCGCCAGGACCGGGCGTTCCGGGAGGGAGAGCCGGTCTCGGCCCGGGCCATCGCCGGTGCCATCGGCCGGGGAGTGTCCCGGGTGGTGACGGTACACGTCCACAAGGAGACCGTCCTCCGGTATTTCACTGCCCCTGCCCAGAACGTCACCCTGGAAGCGGCGATCGCCGAGTATATCGGCCGCCTCAATCTCACCCGACCCGTGATCCTGGCCCCCGACCACGGGGCCCTCGCGTTTGCCCGGGCCGTGGCATCTCTCGGAGGATGGGAGGCAGAGCACCTGGAGAAGACCCGGATCTCGGGGACGGAGGTGCGGATGGAGACAAAGAACCTGGATGCCCGTGGCAGGGACATGGTGATGGTGGACGACATCATCTCCACGGGTGGCACCCTTGCCGCTGCTGCGGGGATGCTTCGGGCCGCAGGGGCCCGGGGAGTCCATGCCATCGGCGTCCACGGGCTCTTCGTCGGCGGGGCCCGGGATCTGCTCCGGACCTCCGGGATACGGGAGATCGCCTGCAGCGATACCATCGAGTCCGCA
>JAJRCY010000125.1 GCA_028678715.1 Methanomicrobiales archaeon
CTCAGGTTGTGCTCCCGTGCACCCCGGATGACGATCTTGCGGTCCATTGGGTGCTTTATCTCAGGTACTTCCTGACGTATAGGTTCTTCGGGCGTGGGGGGGAGATGGTGGTGATCCCGCTGGCGTTTGCTCACTCCTGGATGTAGTCCTGGTACGCTCCTGGGGGACTCCACCCCTGGATGAACTCCCCCCCCTGCCGCGCACCCCCTGCTGGTTACGATGAGCGTCTCATAAGGTATTACTCGATATGATGAGTACTACGGGGACGTTCTTGGGGGGACCGCCAGGTCCCCCCCTGGAGCGTACCACTGGTGGTCGTCTGCAATTGGTACAGGCAGGATGTCTTCTGCTGTTTCCGCAGGGGTCAGAGGGTGGCGAACTGCTTCACCATCCGGCCGTTCCGGAAGACCGAGATACGGCCCCCGCTCTGGGAGACGACGAGGCCCACTGCCTGTGTGGCAAGGGTTATCCCGGCCACGGAGCCGTGGCGGGTGCCCAGCCCCTTGGGGATCCGGACACCGGAGGTGTCGATGGTGATGTACCGCCCGGCCGCCTCGATGATCCCGTTCCCGGAGACGACAAAGGCCCCGTCCAGCAGGGCGAACTCCTTGATGTTCTCGCTGAGATCCGGGTTCTCGATCATCCGGGCCTCCCGCGGGTGCCCCTCGAAGGGGTTTAAGATCAGCTGCCGGGAACGGGCCAGCACCTCCGGCGAGTCCCCGACAATGAACGCGGTCCCCACCGGCTTCCCCTCGCGCCCTTCCCGGGAGATCTCGACGGCGATCCGGAAGACCGCCTCGAAGACCCGGAGGTCCACATCGCTCCCTGCCAGCAGATCCCGCACCCAGGCGGACTCGTCCGGTTCGCCGGGGGCGGCAGGGGCCGGTGCCGCGGGAGCCTTCTCCCGTGTCTTTTCTGCCGGGACCTCGGCGAGGTGGCCGGTGTCGTCAGGGAACGCGATGTTGGCAAGCCCCATGGCAAGCACAATGACCGGGACGATCTCCAGCCTCCCTGCCCACATGAGGACGATGAAGAGCCATTTCAGGACCTCGTGCATCTGGGGGGAGACAAAGCCGGTGGTGATCCCTCCACTGGACATGGCCGAGACCACCTCGAAGAGCACGGTGCTGGACTCGAAGAAGACCGTCGAGAAGTGGAGGGCCACGATCATGGCCACGGCCCCGGTGAGGAGGTACAGGGTGATGACGAGCATGTTGTTCCTCACCTCGTTCTCGGCCACGGCGTTGGGGACGTCCCGCCCCTCCCAGTGGAACGGTACCAGGATCCGGGGCGAGACGAAGATCCGTTTCAGCCACCAGATCACCCCGCGGTAGCCCAACAGCACCCGGTAGAGCTTGATCCCCCCGCTGGCAGAGCCCGAGGATCCCCCGATGGTCATCAGGATCATGAGCAGGATCATGGAGACCGATGCCCAGAGCTGGAGGGAGACGTTCTGGAACCCGGTGGTGGTGAGGGCCGAGACGGTCATGAAGAGCGCGTGCCGGATCGCGGGCTCGAGCTCTGATCCGGTGATGGTCAAGAGGTCCAGCCCCACGATGAGGGTGCCGGCAGCGACGAGGACCAGGAGCAGGCGGGCCTGGCTGGAGTGCAGCAGGGGTGAGAGCTGGCGTTTGCGGAAGAGGAAATAGTAGATCATGAAGGGGAGGGATCCGGCCAGCATCACGGGGACCAGGAGATACTCCAGGAGGGGATTCTGGTAGTAGGAGATTCCGGCGGCGTGGATCGAGAACCCCCCGGTGGAGATGGCCGTCATGGCCAGGTTCACGGCATCCCAGGGCGGAACGCCGGAGAGCAGGATCACGGCCAGCGCGGCGCCGGTGAGGGCCAGGTAGACGGGCCCCATCTGCCGGCCGATGGAGATCAGGTTGGGGATGAAGGCCTCCGACTCCTCCTCCAGCCGGAAGAACCTGGCTCCGGTGAGGCTGGATCGGGAGAGAATTGAGATGGTGAAGGCCACCATGCCGATGCCGCCGATCCACTGCATGAAGGTACGCCAGAAGAGCAGGGTGGAGGGCATCGTCTCCGGGATCACGATCATGGTGAGGCCGGTGCAGGTCCACCCGGACATGGCCTCAAAGAGGCTGTCGGTGACGGGCATGCCCGCCCCCAGGGCAAAGGGGATGGCGCCGACGGCGGCGGAGGAGAACCAGACCAGGGCGACCGCGGCGAGCACGATGGAGAGCCGGCTCTCGCCGGTCCTCGGGTGGATCCGGACCATCAGGCGCCCCAGGAGCAGGAAGATGACCGGGACGAGCGCCATCGCGAAGAAGAGGTGCCATTCGCCGAAGACAGGAATCACCAGCAGGGGGATGCAGGTGAGGAGGCCCAGGAGGGTGAAAATCTCCCCCATCTCCCCTGCGATAATCGAGAAGTACTCGATCCTGTCCATTAGGTAAATTTGCGCGATAATTCTATTACAATCTTTCCCAGATCGCGCGTGGAACGACCCGGTCCCGCGAACGGAAGATCTCCTGAATCGTGGTCCCTCGCGGACCTCTCTCGATTGTTCCGATTCAGAATTGACGGAAATTAAAAATATTATCATCTATGAGAGAAGCAATACCTATATATCAATTGATGAAAAAACCGGTATCCCTGCCCGGGTGACTCCTCGCGTGATCCCGTCCGTGCGCCCCCTGCCATGGCCCGTTGGCTCCCCCGCCATCCTGGCCACCGTTCTTATCCTCCTCTCCCTCGCCTGTGCCGGCTGTTCGGGCGTGGGGGTTCCCGCGTTCAGTGAACCGGCATCGTATCACGGCGATGTCCCGGAGGATCTCCCGCTATTCCCTGCCCCTGTATCCCTGCCGGGTGCCCTGGCGGTCTTTGCGCCGGAAACCCCTTCCTCCGCCTCTCCCCCGGCGGGTGCCGCCGGCACGTCACCGGGCCACGAATGCACTGTCGGAGGGGAGAACGGGTCACGGTTCTTTGTCTGCTCGCACTCCTGGGCCTACCGGGGGGAGCAGTGGAGCATCTCCTATGCCATCCCCCAGCAGGCTATTGAGTACTACCGGGGAAGATCCCATGGCTCGGAGAGGAACTATGCCCAGTACGCGGTCTCGGATTATGACCGCGGGATCCTCCGGGAGATCCTCGGCCAGTTCAACCGTTCCTGGGAGAACCGGAGGTACTCCCGCACCGACACCGCGATGAACCTCATTGCGTTCGTCCAGTCCCTCCCCTATACACCGGACAACATCTCCACCGGCTACGACGAGTATCCCAAGTTCCCGCTGGAGACCCTGGTGGACCGGGGCGGCGACTGCGAGGATACCTCCATCCTCACGGCAGCGATGCTCAACGAGATGGATGTCCCCGCGGTGCTCATCGCGTTCCCGGGGCACATGGCCGTCGGGGTGGCCTGGGATGAGCCGCTGCCGTTCCCCACGTTCGAGTACCAGGGTACCGGCTACTCCTACGTGGAGACGACGGTGCGGGGCGGGACTCCGGGGGAGATCCCCCCGCAGTTCCGCAACCAGCCTGCCACGATCCACCCGCTGGTCCAGACCCCCCGGATGGAGATGTCCTGCACCTCCGATGTCGTCTCCTACACCGCTGACACCACCCGGTACCTGATCCGGTGTTCCCTCGAAAATACCGGATCCGGGAAAGCCACCGGTTGCCATCTGGCCTTTGAGGTGCTCTCATCCGATCCCGGTACCGGGGATCCCACCGCTGCACCTGCCTCCCTCGCGCTGGACAGTTACGACGAGGGGGCCGTGGGGTGGGCGGAACACTCCCTGGAAGTGGCCAGGAACCGGACCACCCGGGTACGGTGCACCCTCACCGGCGACAATTTCCTCCCTGTGGTGGTCATGTCGGAG
>JAJRCY010000126.1 GCA_028678715.1 Methanomicrobiales archaeon
CGAGGCCGGCCACGATGACGAAGGCATCGATGTCATGGGTGCCCCGCTGGTCGATGGCGTTGATGACGCTGTCGATCTCGTCGGCGGTGACCTTGGCGCCGGTGACATTGTCGGTGCCCACCCCGTGTCCCTTCACCACCGTCTGGCCGATCAGGATCCTGTCCTTGAGGCTGATATTGTGCAGGCCCATGAGATCGGTCCGGGCGGTATTGACAGCGAGGGCCCGGAAGCTCTGGACAGGGAAGCGCTTATCCTGCTCAATAAACATGTCGCAGATCTTCCCGCCAGCCTGTCCAAACCCTATGAAAAATATCCGCATGAAGTTCCACCATCCGAAAGGATTGCTGTCCCGGGGGTATACGGTTGCTCATCTCAATTTCTTTCGTGAAGTTCAAAAACTTTCTTATGGGCTTTCCCCTATAGTGTATAAGACGGAGAATGCGCATCTGCGTGGTCGGGGGTGGCCTCACCGGGCTTGTCGCTGCCCTGCGCCTATCCGAAAGCGATGACGTCATGGTGATGGAGAAGGAAGATACCCCCGGCGGGTGCCTTTCCTCCTACCACCGGGAGGACTACTGGGTGGAACGGTTCTACCACCACCTCTTCCCGGGCGATGAGCATCTCCTGGCTGTCCTGAAGGAGCTCGGGATCGATGACCGGCTGGAGTGGCTTCGGGGGACCACCGGTTACTTCGTGCAGGGGCGGGTCTACCCGCTCACCACGCCATGGGAGATTATGCGATATCCACATCTCTCCCTGGTGGACAAGGCCAGGCTCGCCCTTCTCACCCTGCGGGCCCGGCGGATGGACACCGAATCCCTGGACCGGGTCCCTGCCGCTGAGTATATCAGGACCCACCTGGGATCCTCTCTGTACACCTCCTTCTTTGAACCCCTCCTCCGCTCCAAGTTCGGGGACAGGAGCGGGGAGGTGTCGGCAGCGTGGCTCGTTTCAAGGATCGCCATCAGGTCCCACCGTGGTCCCGGTGGAGAGACCCTGGGCTACCTGAAGGGTGGGTTCCACCTGCTGGTGGAGCGGCTGGCCGACGCGGCAGTACGGAAGGGATGTGAGGTCAGGACTGCCACGCCTGCAGACCGGCCGGAGCGGTACAATGGCAGATGGAGGGTGAACGGCGAATCCTTCGACTCCGTGCTCTGCACCATTCCCGCACCAGGGCTCCGGGAACGCGGAACCAGTGGTTCCGGAGGTGTGCCCTACCAGGGAGCTGCCTGTATGACCATCGGGCTGGACAGGGATGTGGCAGCGGGAGTGTACTGGCTGAACATGAAGGACCCGGCACCCTATGGTGCCGTCGTCTCCCATACCAACTTCGTGCCGGTGGAACGGTACGGGGAGCACCTGGTGTACCTGGCATCCTACTTCAACCGGACGCTCCCCGCGGGGTACGGTGAGACGATGCTGTCTGACTTCTGCAGCCGGTTTCGCGTTCCCCCGGGCGCGGTGCACTGGCATGCCCTGGCGGTGGAGCCCCTCGCCGGGCCGGTGTTCACCACCGGTTACCGCCAGCACATCCCTGACTACGGCAGTGGCGGGTGCTACCGTGCCGGCATGTTCAGCATCCCCAACTACCCTGAGCGATCGATGGAAGGGTCCGTGATCGCCGGGATCCAGGTGGCGGAGCGGATCCGGGAGGATTTCACGGCATGAACTCCGTCGAAGTGACGGCGGTGATCCCGGTCTTCAACGACCGGGCTGCTCTTACGACGGCGCTTCCCCGGTCCGTGGAGGTTCTCTCGTCCCTCACCCCTTCCTTCGAGATCCTTGTCGCTGAAGACGGCTCCACCGACGGCAGTGCCGATCTCGTCCGGGAACAGGCGCTGAGGGATCCCAGGATCCGCCTGCTCCACAGCGACGCGCGCCAGGGCCGCGGGAGGGCGCTCTCCCGGGCATTCAGGGAGGCCACGGGATCCATTGTCTGCTACTATGATGTGGACCTCGCCACAGACATGTCCCACCTGGGGGAGCTGATCGGGGCCATCCGGGACGGGTACGACATGTCGACGGGATCCCGCCTGATGCCGTCCAGCGACGTGAAACGGACCGGGGAGAGGGAGGTGGCGAGCCGCGGCTACAACCTGCTGGTCAGGGTCATCCTGGGAAGCCGGCTCCATGACCACCAGTGCGGGTTCAAGGGGTTCCGGCGGGACCGCATCCTCTCCCTCCTCCTGTCGGTGAAGGCCACCCACTGGTTCTGGGATACCGAAGTGCTGGTCCGGGGCCAGCGGGCGGGGTACCGGATCTGCGAGTTCCCGGTGCGGTGGATGGCCAGCAGGGGGACGACCGTGAAGCCTAAAGATGTGGCCGAGATGGGGGGCGCAATCCTCCGGCTCTGGTGGCAGCTGCATGTACCGAAGGGTTAGCATTCTCCTCCTCTCCTGCGTGGTTGCGGGGGCAATCCTCGCGTACATGCTCCTCGGGATCTGGGACCGGCTGCTGGAGACCCTGGCCCGGGCTGATCCCCGGTATCTGGTGCTGGCCGTCGCCATCTGCGGTGCCGGCTGGTGGATGCGGGGGTGGCGCTACCGCTACATCCTGGAGACCCTGGAGGTGGAGGTCTCCCTTGCCTTCTCCACGGCCTGCATTCTCGTGAGCCAGACCGCCAACCTGGCGGTGCCGGCACGCCTGGGGGACCTGATCCGTATCTTCATTCTCCGCCACGAGCGGGAGACCCCCTACGAGATCGGCCTCTCATCCCTCGTCGTGGAACGGGTCTTTGACGTGATGATGGTGGCGGTGCTGGGCCTCTTCTCCCTGCCGTTCGTGCTGGGTGCCCCGCCCTGGATCTACCCTCTCGTGGTGCTCCCGCTCCTGCTGGGTGGTATCTTCTTCCTGGTGCTCATGATGACGGGGAAGCTCACCGCCCGGCACCGGGTCTTCGCCTTCCTGCTCCGTATGATGGAGGGGATGCGGAGGGCCTCCCTCTCCGTCCGGTCCGTGACGGTGCTGGGGATATCCTCGATCCTGATCTGGATGATGGACGTGCTGGCCTGTGCTGCGGTGGTGCTGATGTTTGGCCAGGAGGTCCCCTTCTCTGTCATCATCCTTGCCATCGTCGTGGGCAACCTGGTGAAGGCGATCCCCCTCACCCCCGGGGGGGTCGGCACCTACGAGGCCGCTGTTGCGGTCACCCTCCTTCTCGCGGGAATGAGCCAGGAGGCTGCCACCCTGATCGCCATCCTGGATCACCTGATCAAGAACGCGGTCACCCTGGCCGGCGGGATCCTCTCCATCGCGTTTTTGGGCAGCTGGGTGGTGGCGATCATGAAGAAGGCCTTCAGGGGGGGGGGTGGGGGTGAAGGGAATGGCGGTACCACCTGAAGCCATCCTCCTGGACGTCATCAGCTGGCTCCTCTTTTTGAAGCTGATCCAGATATCGCTCTGGCCATCCCTGGAGACGGTGCTGGGCCGGTACGGATACCCTGCCGCGTACACCGCCTCCGTGCTCCTCTTCACCGCTCTGAGCTGGTACCTGGCGCTGCTCGGCCTTCCGGTACCGCTCGCCGCGGTCCCCTTCCTGGTCCTCCTGGCCGTCCAGGCAGCCAGGGGGTGCTACAGCAGGAAAGGGTGGCAGGGGATGGGGAAGTGGGACCTGATCTTCCTTCTCGCGTTCCTGGCCATGGCCGAGATCCGGTACATCAACCCCAGCATTTCCTATGCCGAGAAGTTCATGGACCATGCGTTCCTGGTGTCGATCATGCGCACCCCGTTGGTGCCACCGCTGGACCCATGGTACGCTGGCGGGAGGCTGAATATCTACTACTACGGGGGATACTGGATGGCAGGGGCCATCGGCCTCACCACGGCCA
>JAJRCY010000127.1 GCA_028678715.1 Methanomicrobiales archaeon
ATGTCGATGTTCACCGGGCAGCCCCCCACGCAGAGGGGCTTTTTGCACTGGAGGCACCGCTGGGCCTCGGCAACGGCCTCCTCCGCAGAAAGACCCTGGTCCACCTCACGGAAATCGCGGATTCTCTCTTCTGCCGGCCGCTTCCCCATGGGTCAGGTCCCCCCGTGGCACCCGCAGGGGTGGGCCTGGAACTGGTCCATGGCCTGCTTCTCCTCGTCCTGGTACATCCGCAGGCGCTGCATCAGGCTGTCAAAATCCACCTGGTGGGCATCGAACTCCGGGCCGTCCACGCAGGCGAACTTCACCTGGCCCCCCACCCTCACCCGGCAGGACCCGCACATGCCGGTGCCGTCCACCATCACCGGGTTTAACGAGACAAAGGTCAGGATCCCTTTCTCCTTTGTGACACCGGACGTCACCTTCATCATGATGGCCGGGCCGATGACCCAGACGGCGTCGATGGGCCGGGACGCCACCAGATCCCGCAGCACGTCGGCGGCAAAACCCTTCCGGTCCCGGCTTCCGTCGTCGGTGGTGATGAAGACCTCGTCGCAGCTGTCCCGCATCTCCTCCTCCAGGATCAGGAGGGAGGCGGTGCGGGCGCCAAGGACACCGACGACCCGGTTGCCGGCGGCCCTGAGAGCCCGGGCGATGACGGGAAGGGAGGCGATCCCCACGCCGCCGCCGACGAGCACACAGGTGCCGTACCTGCGGATGTCCGTGGGCCGGCCGAGGGGCCCGACGATGTCCCGGATGGGTTCCCCGCTCCTGCACCGGGCCAGCTGGGAGGTGGTCTTTCCCACAGCCATATAGATGAGCCGGATGCTGTCCCCCACCACACCGGAGATGGTGAGGGGGATCCGTTCCCCCTGCTCATCGATCCGGATCACAACGAACTGGCCGGGTGCCGCGTGCCGGGCCACATGCGGGGCATGGATCCAGACCTGGTACACCCTGTCAGCGAGCTGCGTTGCCTTCTCTACCGGGTACAATCGGGATCACTCCGCGGGCGGATGCACCGTATGCCCTACCGGTTCTCCGTCCCGGCTCATTATCCTGCGCACCCGGACCGCGATCCCGCGGGCGGACCGGCGCATCTCCTCTGCGCCCATGGCGGCCCGCCCGGTGGCGAACGCGCGGGGTCCCATGACCAGCACATCATCGCCCTCCCGGATCCGGGGATCGGCTTCCAGGACGCCGGGGACCATGATGTCACCCCGGGGAAGGAAGTCATCGATCTCCACGCGGTAACCCTGCGGGATCAGGTCCCACCCGTCAAAGGTGGGGCGCAGGAGCCCCGTCCCGTCGTCAAGGGAGAAGAGCGGGACCCGGCCCCTCACCACCCGGCGCGCCGGGGGTCTTCCCCGCACCTGCAATCCCCGGGTGTTCACCTCCACGCCAAACTGCCAGGAGAGGGTGCCCCGGACCGGGTCGGTCCGGATCGCCTTCTCCCCCTCCAGCGCCGCGTCCAGGTCCCGGAGGGCGTCGGGAGATGCGGGCGGGGTGCTGGCAGTCACTTCAAGGGTTATGCCCGTAGCCTCTGCGGCCATCCTGGCGGCTTCGAGAGCGCCCCCGTCCAGGTGGGCCAGGACCCGCCGGTACGGGTGGCGGGCCAGGAACCGGGCGATGATCTCGGAGATCACGGCCAGTTCCTCCCAGTCCCAGTACCCCGTTACCGGAACATCGTAGTGGGCCGCAGGGTAAACCCGCTCCAGGTCCCGGGGCACGAGCCCCAGCGGGGAGGTGACCACCAGCTCGTGGGCCCGGTCCCGGATGGCGGCCCGGAACCTCTGGTGGCTCCGGGAAGCGGAGTAGGGTTTCTTCGCCGAGCAGGGGAGGAGCACCGCCACGTCCGTCCGGGGCGGGAGGTACCGCTCAACGACCCGCTCTTCGAACCGCCTCACCTCCGGCCTCCGGAGGGCTTCTCCGGTGGTGGCCAGGAGGGGACCGGATCGGGCAACCGGGGTGAAGGGCTCCATGAAGAGGTATTCACCGTCCAGCAGCCGCAGGATCGCCACCTGGACGGGGTGCAGCCGGCACCGGGCCTCCACCAGCTCCCGGAGCTGGCCGGCCCGGAGCCGGTGGCGAACGAGGGCCAACTCCCGTTCCAGCGCGTATCGGTTGTGGAGCTGGAGGTCGCCGGTGCTGCATCCCCTGCACCCACAGATCTCTTCCCCTGAGCCGGTGTCCGGTACCTCCCCCTCCGGTGTGCAGAAGAGGCCCCGTGCGGTGGCCAGGTCAACGGCAACCGTGTCGAAGAGGTCAAACCCTGCGTAGGCCAGCAGGTGCGCTGTCGAGGGGAGGCCAGCCGCGGGTGCATACCAGAGGGTGTCAGGGGGCACGACAGCCTTCATGGCCGTGAGCCACCGGACAAAATCTGCCGGGCGGGGGAGGGCCGTGTGCCAGTTTGCAACGACAACACAGTCGCCGTGGGTGGCATGGCCGCAGGCGAGGGGATGGATCGCGACGCAGGGAGGTCCCATCGGCGAGTGGAACGATGCCACAAACTCTGCGTCCGCCGCGAGGGGGACATTGGTGGATGACAGTCCCGCAAGGGCCGGAAAGAGCCGCTCCATGTCAGCAATGGCAGGGAAGGGGAACCTCTTTCCATTCACCTCCGCAGTGCCCGCCCGGGCAAGGCCGTCCCGCTGGCGGATATCAATCCGGGGCATCGATCACCTCGATCCCTGGCAGCAGTTCCCGCACCAGGTCCGCCCATTCCCGTGGGGCGAGGACGGTGAACCGGCTCCCGGGATGGGTCTCCGCCAGCCGGCGGATCCCCTCGAAACCCGCCGATACCATGGCCCGGTCCCACGAGGGGATCTCGGCCTGGCCGATGGGAAAGGTCTCGGAGAGTTCCCGCGGGTAGGGCCCGAAGGGTGGCCGGAAGAGGAGGGTGTCCGTGTATCCGTTCAGCCCGTCGCCGGTCAGGGTGACGAGCACCCGGGGGCCCAGGGTGAGGTTCCCCAGATGCTCCCGGTACCGGATCACCTCGGTCCGCCGGCAGGACTCGTCCCCCCGGTAGAAGAAGCGGCGCTTGGTGGCCCGGTCCTGGGGCGCGAGTGTCTCCGAGTACCCCAGCAGCTCCCGGTAGCCCTCCAGCAGGCGCGGGTGGGACCGGCACCGGTCATCCACCAGCTCCCAGAGTACCCCGTCCTGGATCGCCTGCCGCACCCGGGCAATCTCGGCGAGGGTCACCTGCAGGTTGTGGAGGGCGAGGAGCCGCTCCCGCTCGGGATCCTCCCGGAGCTCCTGCGCTGTACGGTCCCGGCAGACCCGGCACGGGCAGGGGAGATCGGAGAGTTCCTCCAGGTGCCAGGAGCCCCAGGGGGTCAGGTACCTCCCGTCCTTTGCAAAGAGGGCGTAGGCCGCCGAATCGAAGGCATCGCACCCCATGGCCACGGCCAGGGCAAACATCGACGGGTGGCCGGCACCGAAGAGGTGGACGCAGGCGGCGGGGGAGAGGCCCCGTTTTGCTGCGAGAACCACCCGGACCAGGTCCCGGTACCGGTAACTCTCCATCAGGGGCACCACCGCGCCGATGGGGGCGAATACCAGTCCTAGCCCGCTGACGGCAGCGCCGGCCTCTTCCCTCAGGTCCGGAAACCTGCCGCCCTGGACGGGGCCGGCCATGCGGCCTGTCCCCGCGATCTCCACTGCCTCCCGGAGCCGCTGCATCGTCTCCTCCAGCTCCCGGGCTGCTGTTTCCCGGTCGGCGGACGGCGGCGTGGGGATGTCCATGGGGACCAGGATCTCGCTCCCGATGGCCTGCTGGAACTCCACGGTCTCCCGGTTGG
>JAJRCY010000128.1 GCA_028678715.1 Methanomicrobiales archaeon
AGCGTCGCATGGGAGATCCCCATCTCCATCGCCTTCTCCCGTGCGGAACACTTCACCTGCCGGATCTCCTCCGGGGTGCAGTCCTTCCCCACGACGAGGTGCGTGGTCAGGATGTGGTGCTCGCCGTCCAGGGACCAGAGGTGGGTGTCGTGGATCCCCTGGACCCCGGGGAGGTTGAGGAGGCCCTCCTCGACGCCCTGAAGCGTGACAGACGGGGGAACGCCCTGCAGGAAGATGATCATGGTCTTCCGGAAGTTCCGGAGCACGTTCACCAGGATGAAGATCGTGAGAACGACGGAGAAGAGGGGGTCCAGGACGGGCAGGTCCCACACCCCAAGGACGATGCCCACGACGAGAATCCCAGCCCAGCCCAGCACGTCCTCGACGAGATGCCAGGTGACCATGGTCTCGTTCATCGTCTTCCCCCGGTGAACGCTGTACGCCGCGGCACCGTTGGCAACGATGCCCAGGACAGCGAGGAGGATCATCCCCTCCGCGTTCACGGGCTCGGGGGAGAAGATCCGGGGAATGGCCATGGCCAGGATCAGCAACGACCCGATGATGAGGACGATGGTGTTCACGAGCGCCGAGACCAGCGAGAACCGTCGGTACCCGTAGGTGAAGAGGGGTGTCTTCCCTTTCCCGGCGATGCGCTCGAAGAACCAGGCAAGCCCGAGAGCGAAGGAGTCCCCCAGGTCGTGGAGAGCGTCCGCCGTGATGGCCAGGCTGTTCGTCAGGATCCCGCCCGCGAACTCGACGAGCGTGAAGAGGAGGTTCACGACAAAGGCGGTCCGGATGTTCTCCTCGCTGCGGGGCATAGGGCGATTCCTGAAGTCACTGTACGGGTGCCGGGGATGATAAACTGAATCGGTACCGGTACCAGCCTCGGGATTTTCAGAGGCAGGCGAAGAAATGAATGATGTATCCGAAGTGGCCCGGGCCTGTCACCGTCACCGGAGACCTTCCTGTATCTGAATCATCATGGGTGAGGAAAAGGGGATGGGAGGGGAAGATTGTGAGGGGAGGGGACGTATTCCCGGTCCCTCCCATAGAGCGTGGAGGTCTATTCTCGCCCGATACACCGCCCCTTTTTCACAGGGGACCCATAATAGTGGGCAGGAACCATCCGACAATGGATGCCGCTACCCCAATTATGATTGCAATGAGCAGGGATTTGACCCAGCCGATCTTGTACAGATACTGCAGTGCCAGCAGCCATACGATTCCCGCAATGATTGCGGCAATCAACCCCTGGCCTATCAGATAATATACGAGAGTGTAGATCACCGTGCCGATAAGGGCAGCGAGAAATGCCGTTGTGATGCTTTCCGTTTCGCCAAACAACTTTGTAACCACGTAAATAATCAGGGTCGAAATGATCAACCCGATTACGAACATGAGCAGGACCGAAGTACTCGATACCATGCTGTCTCCCTCTCATTTCATGGTGATAAACATAACGATCTGGAAACCTCTGAAGAGAGATGCATGACATTACTATCTCCGTATACCGCACAGAGGAATCAACCTTGCAGACAGAACCGCTTCCCGAACTCTTCACGTATGAAGAGCCTGCAAAAGGCCTGAGCCCCGGTGAGGGGTAGTATGGGGGCCCCCGGGTTAACCCCCGGCCTGGAGCTTCAGCCGGACGTCCACCATCGCCCCGTGGAGGGTGATGTGATACTTCCCCGGCATGGTGTAGGCCATCTTCTTCGTGGTCTCGCTGGAGAAGGCCCGGTTGTAGCCTTCCTGCCCCACGACGATGCCTTGGTCCGCATCCCGGATGGTGATGATGAAGTAGCAGTAGTTGGGGTTGGTGTGCCCCGGGGTGACGGTGAAGGTGATCAGGAGCGGTGCCTCCACCACATCGGCAACCAGGGCCTCGGATTGGTACCTGAGTGTGTACGTGGCATCGTGGATGGTGACAAGGGGCCTTCCTCCCTCGCCATACTCGGCGATGTTCTTGACAAACCGGGGAGAGATCTCGTACGGCTCGGGATCCGGATAGGGTGCTGCGACGCTCACCGTGCTCCGCGATGCGGAACCTGGCACCTGAGGAGTCGGTGTCGGTGACAGCCCTCCCTGCTCCGGGGAAGCCGGCAGGGATGCGGCACAACCGGCTGCCAGCATGGCGAGGACGAGAAGGAGGACAAGGGAAGGAGGGGAAGACATGGGACGCTGCATAGTGCTTCTTTTCGCCCTTCCGTCTCATCAAGCATGGGGATCCCGGTCAGGTTGGTGAGGAAAAGGCTATGGGGACAAGGCCCGGACTGAGAGATGATCCACAATGGACGCAGCAACCGAAGGCCTGAAGGAGCTCTTCACCTACGAGCATGACGCCCGCAGGCTTGAGCTCCTGATCCGTATCGTGTACACCATCCTGATCAGCATCGTGCTGGCGGTGTACGGGTTTGTCTCCGGCATCTGCACCTGCATCCAGTTCTTTGTGATCCTGGTCCTCGGCAGGAGGAGCCGCGGTCTCTCGGAATTTGTCCGCGGCTACCTGGAGTACTATGTCCATGTCTTCTCCTACACCAGCCTGATGACGGATACGCGGCCCGGGATCCTCCCGAAGACGGTACGGATCTACAAGAAGGAGCTGCCCCCCTCTCCCTGATGAGCCGGAGGCACGGGGAACGGGCATGAAGATCCTCCACCTTCCCCTCGTCGGTGCAGCAATCGTGGCGGGAGCGGTCGGGGGGTACCTGGCCTACCGGGAGGTGTACCTGCCGGCCACCGGCGGCCTCGGCATCACCTTCCAGGGTCCCTTGCAGGGCCCGTACCTGATGGCGGGCCGGGCCATCGATCTCCTGGTGCTCATCGCCTTTGTCGTCGCAGGGATCTTCGCTGCATCGGCGGTGATCCGGGCCATCACGGAATGAGGGGAGAGAGCCCCGGTCAGGACAGGAGAACTATTATCAGAGCGTGTGGGGAATACCATGGATCAGAGAGCGAGGTGAAAACCGATGGGAACAAAAGGAACCACCATTGTCGGCATGGATGTCAAGGAGCTGCTGGGCCTGCTGTACCGGGCCTTCTCGGATGAGTGGCTGGCCTACTACCAGTACTGGATCGGCTCCAAGGTGGTGAAGGGGCCCAACAAGGAGGCGGTGATCGCCGAGCTGACCCTCCATTCCACCGAGGAGCTGAACCATGCCGTGCTCCTCACCACCCGAATCATCCAGCTGGGCGGCACCCCGCCCCTTGCCCCTGCCGAATGGATGAAGCTCACGAACTGCGGGTACGATGCCCCGACGGACCCCTTCGTGAAGAACGTGCTGGAACAGAACATCAAGGGCGAACAGTGCGCCATCGGGGTGTACAACAAGCTGCTCGGTCTCACGAAGGACACGGACCCGGTCACCTACAACGTCGTCCTCACCATCCTCCAGCAGGAGGTCGAGCACGAGGAGGATCTGCAGAACCTCCTGGAGGACTTCGAGCTGATGATGAAGCGGAAGTGATCTCCGCCATCTCTTTTTTTCTTCCGGGTCGGGTCGCTTCCCGGGGGAGGTTCATGGTGACGATATCGTCCGCCATTTCCTGGATTTCCTGCCCCCATCGGGAAAAAAGGCAGGGCGGGAAAATCCTTGCGGAGGAGGGTGACGGGAGGGGGGAAGAGCCCCCTCCCAATCCCACTCCCATGAGGATGGGGCAGTTCTGTGCGAGGAATTTCTTCGATTCCGCGGGTTTTTCCTTCGCC
>JAJRCY010000129.1 GCA_028678715.1 Methanomicrobiales archaeon
ACCGTGGCAGCGATGGGGCCGTAGCCGCAGGCGCTCACCCCCCGGTCCCGGACCTTCCGGTAGAACCCGTCGGTATCCAGTGCGGCGAGAGGTGCGATGGCGGCGAGATCGTCCCTCCGGTCCTCCTCCTCCGGCACATAGTGGGAGAAGTCGCTGGAGGCCACGATCCGCACGTCCCGGCCGGTCCGGTGGACGGCCTCCAGGATCCGGTCCGCAAGGTGCGCCGCACTGGCAGGGTCCTGGGCCCCCATCATCACGGGCACCACCCGGGCCCGGGGGAACCGGTACTTGATGAAGGGCATCTGGACTTCCAGGGAGTGCTCGTCCCGGTGGGAGAACTCATCCACCTCCACCTCAAGGCGGTCCACGAAGGAGGTGTCGGTCTCCAGGATACCCAGGGGGGTCTCCCAGGGCACCGCGGAGGCGCAGGTGAGGAACCCCCGGTGGCTGGGGCCAAGGACCACGAACGTACCGTCAAAGACCGGGTCGATGGCCGAGAACGCCCGGGCTGCCGTCTTCCCGGAGTAGACGTAGCCGGCGTGGGGGGAGACGATCCCGCGGGCATCCCGCCCGTCTCCGGCCTTCCGGAAGTACCCCTCCAGGAGCTGCTCCAGGTGGCTGGGCTCGCGAGGATAGAACTGCCCCGCCACGCTGCAGGTGCGCACCTTCATGCGGATTCACCCCTGTGTGCAGGCACCGTGTCAGATCTCGGTCTCAAAGTCCTCGAGGGTGAGGGACGTGGCGATGCCCCGGAGGCGCAGCATCTCTCTCGTCAGGAGGAAGTACACCAGGGAGAGGGCTTTTCTCCCCTTGTTGTTCGTGGGGATTACGAGATCCACAAAGCCGGTCATGTTGTTGGTATCGCAGAGGGCCACGATGGGGATCCCGTTCTGCATCGCCTCGGTCACCGCCTGGGCGTCGCCGATGGGATCGGTGACGATCACCACCTCCGGCTCCAGGTATCCCGGCAGGTTCTGGTTCGTGAGCATGCCCGGGATGAACCGCCCGGTCACCGACATGGCGCCGATCGTCTCCGCGAACTTCTTTGCCGGGAACTGTCCATACTGCCGGGACGTCACCACCAGGATCCGTGGCGGGGCGTACTGGGCCATGAACTTGGCCGCCGTCTTGATCCGTTCATCGGTGGCCCGGATGTCCAGGATATAGAGCCCGTCGCCCCGGACCCGGTAGATGAACCGCTTCATGTCCCGGGACTTCTGCTGGGTGCCGATGTGGACCCCGGCTGCCAGGTACTCCTCCACCGGGACCAGCGGTTCCTTCAGTTCAATCTCTGCCTCGTTTGCCTGTGGCTGTGCCTCAGCGTGCATCAGATCAGCTCCTCGATTCGTATCAGTTCGTTCAGTTTTGCCGTGCGTTCCCCGCCGACGACGCCGGTCTTTAAAAAGATGCAGCCGAACGCCGTGGCCAGATGTGCGATGGAATCGTCTGTCGTCTCCCCGGAGCGGTGGCTCATCACCGTCTCCATGCCGTGCCGCTGCGCCAGCTGGACGGCCTCATGGGTGTCGGTGAGCGTGCCCACCTGGTTTGGCTTGATGAGCACGCAGTCGGCAGCGCCCGCCTCGATCCCCATCATGATCCGCTCCGTGTTCGTCACAAAGAGGTCATCGCCGCAGATCAGGCACCGGTCGTTCACCTGCCGGGTCAGCTCCGCGAACCCCTCGAAGTCGTCCTCCCGGATCGGGTCCTCGACATAGACCAGGGAATAGCGGTCAATCAGCTCGGCCATGTACGCGACCTGCTCCTCGGTGGACCGGGCCCCCTTCCGGTACCGGTACGCCCCGCCGTCCCAGAGCTGGCTTGCGGCCACGTCCAGTCCCATGTTGATCGAGATCTTGAGAGCGTCCGAGACCTCGTCCACCGCCTGGTTGAGGATCTCGAAGGCCGCATCATCCCCGATCTGGGGGGCCCACGCCCCCTCGTCGCCCTTGCCGCAGGCCATCCCCCTTTTAGCCAGGATCTCCTTCACCTTCCGGTGCACCGCCGCGTTCGCAAAGACCGCCTCCTCGGCGTCCGCGGCGCCGGTCGGCACCACCAGGAACTCCTGGATCTCGGTGGCGTTCTCGGCATGGGCACCGCCCCCGATGACGTTCCCGAGAGGGAGCGGGGATGCGGTCACAAAGATCCCGCCCAGGTACCGGAAGAGGTCCATGCCCAGGGCATCGGCCGCCGCCCGGGCATTGGCGAGCGAGAGGGCCACGGCCACGTTGGCGCCGATGGTGGAGAAGTTCGGTGTCCCGTCGATCTCCCGCAGGATCTCGTCGAACCGGAGCTGGTCCTCCGCGTCCTCGCCGATCAGGGTGGGGACCAGGCGCTCCTCCGCGAGGGGGATGGCCTCCTTCACCGGTCTCACCTTCGCCTCGTACATCCCTGTCGACGCCCCGCTGGGGGCCGCGGCACGGCCGAACCCGTGGTCCGTCCATACCTCCGCCTCCACGGTCGGGTTGCCCCGGCTGTCCAGGATCGTCCGGAGCCTGATCATCTGGATGGTGGTCACGGTGACCACCTCATCGTTTCCGTGGTCACGGTGACCACCTCATCGTTTCCGTGGTCATGGTGGTCATTGGGACCCCACCTTGCGCTTCACGGTGATGGGGATGACACCGGCGGTGAACTCCTCCATGGCGATCTCCAGTGGATCGATCCGCGAGGATTTCACCAGCACCGGTGCACCCATCGAGATCTGCAGTGCTCTCGCACCGATAATCCGTGCCCGCTCATACCGAGTATACGATTCCATTCTCCGCCCCCGAAAAATTTCTTTCTTCTCTCTATGGGGTCGCTGAGATTCGAACTCAGGTCACAGCATCCCGAACGCCGTAGGATGGTCCAGGCTACCCTACGACCCCTCACTGGTAGGGATTGAGATCATCGATGATCTCCTTGTGCGTCAGCAGCATGCGGCGACAGCAGTACCGCTGCACACCGAGATCGGTGAGGATGGTGCCGGGGTCCTCCCCGGCATCCCGCCGCTTCTTGAAGTCTTCCCACACCGTGGAGATGACCTTCCCACAGGTAAAGCACCGTACGGGTATCATGTCCACCGAACTCTCACCATCATTTTCCTGTCCTACCGATAAGACTTTTGGAACTTCTTCCTCGCGCCGCGGCCATGGGGCTTCTTCTTCTCCTTCTGCCGCGAATCGTTGACGAGCAGGGTCCGGTCATAGGCCAGGTACATCTCCTTGATCTTGGGATCATTGTACCATGCCAGGATCCCCCTGCCGAGGGCCGTCCGTATCGCCTCCGCCTGCCCCATGACCCCTCCGCCCCGGACATCGATGGAGACATCGACCCCCTCCAGGGCGTTGGGCAGGAGCATCAGGGGCTCCGAGATCTTCATCCGGACCAGATCGGTGGAGTAGATCTCCAGGGGCACGGAGTTGATCCGCACCCGCCCCTTTCCGGTTCTCAGGGTGGCCCTCGCCACCGCCGTCTTGCGCTTCCCGCTGGTGTTGATGATCTTGTCCACGCCTTCACCTCCCGTACTTGGCTCCCATGAACGTGCTCACTGCGCCCACCGTGACAAACCGCGGGGAGGAGAGCCGGGAGACATGCGCCTCCGGGAAACTCTCCATCTCCTTCCCCGCAAACTCCGGGGGCACCCCCACGTACACCCGTACCCGGTGCAACGCCTCTTTTCCCGGCTCGCGCCGGTACGGGAGCATCCCCCGGATCGTCCG
>JAJRCY010000130.1 GCA_028678715.1 Methanomicrobiales archaeon
CAGAGCAGGTCTTTGTCCCCCTGACCGACGAGGCGAAAGCGAAGAAGATTGTTCCGGTGGCTGACGTGGGGATGCAGGTCTCCACGACCGCCGTGAAGCCCAACCCGAAGGCCATCGTGCTGATGGGGGGCCTCTCCATGCCCAACTCGAATGTCACCGCCGACCAGATGAAGGCGGCCATCGGGAAGTACCGGGTGCCCCTCATCGGCGTCTGCTTCATGAAGATGTTCGAAAAGACCGGATGGACGAAGACCTTTGACTTCAACCTGCTCATCGACGCCAACATCGCCCCGGTGGATGTCTGGAAGTGAAGGAACGCCCAAGGAATTCCCTTTTTTCCCGATCTGGCATCATCCGGTGACCCGGGGGGCATGCAAACCCTTATCCCTGCCCGGAGTCACCGTACCGGCATGGAAGAGCAGGCGCCCTGTGCAGGGGCCAAGGCCAACGAGGTCATTCCTGCCATTGAAAAGAAGGCGTTCTGCGCCGCGCTGAGGGGCGAGGGAACCCTCCGGCGTGAGTCCCAGAGCATTGATGACTTCATGGAGTTTTTAAAGGATTCGCACCTGGTCTGGATCGACTACATCGTCGATGACATCGAACGGGACGTCTGCGCCGTGGCCCAGGTGCTGGGTTTCACGGAGCTCCTGGTCCGGAACCTGATGAAGAACCCCCGGAGCGGGTACGAGGACTTTGACAACGAGATGGGCCTGATGGTGCCAGCCATCTTCATGGAGGGATTCGACGTCAAACTGGAACCCCTCTTCATCCTGATCCACGAGCGGGCCATCGTCACCCTCCACACCCGGGAGGTGCGGCGGTTCTTCCGGATGCGCCGGTACGCCGAGACCCTGCTGCGGAAGATCCCCCGGGAGCTCCCCTCCTCAGATAAGATCACCCTTCTTCTGATCCGGATCATTGACGAGAACAACTCACGGAACTTCGATTATCTGGCCGAGATCGAGGAGCACGGGGACATGCTCTCGAAGGAGCTCACCAACCCGAAGACCCCCCGGTCGCTGATCGCCCAGAAGATCTACGACATGAAACACGCCCTGATCGTGTACCTGGGAGGGCTCTGGGCCACCGTGGACACCCTCTCCTCGCTCCGGTACGGCGACGCAGAGCTCCTCACCGACGAGGATAAAATCCTGGACCGGATCAACGCGCTCATCAGCGAGGTGCAGGCCCAGATCGGTCTCGCCGAGCACCTGTCGGAGGTGCTGGCGAGCGGTCTCGAAGTGCTCCAGTCCATCTACAACAACCAGCTGCAGATCCTGAACAACCGGCTCGCGATGCTGGTTGCCTACCTGACGATCATCGGTACCGCGCTCCTCGTTCCCAACACGATCGCCACGGTGGCCAGCAACCCCATGTTCAACTTCACGGAGAAGGACATCCCCCTCTACCTGGGGACCATCATCGTCTCCACCGTCCTTGCCACCGCTGCCGCCTGGTGGATGGTGAAGAAGGCCGGGTGGCTCCCGAGCCAGGTGGAATGAGAAGGAGAGGCCACAGGACTCCGCACGCGTGCCGGCATCCCTGGGGCTGCCTCCTCTTATTCCGGTACCTGCCTCCTCCGCACCACGACGATGACTTTTCGTTCCTCGCAGGGAAAAACGGGATGAAGGGAATATCGTCACGGGGGGGCGATGGGAGGGGGCGTGCCCCCTCCCGAACCAACCCCCGATGAGGAAAGGTGGTTGCAATGGGGGAATCACCGTTCGCCGTGCCGGAAAAAATGAGGGGATCAGACCGGCCGGGCCTGGATGTTACCCGGCAGAAGCCGGTCGATCAGGAACGACCAGACCTGCTGGGAGGTCTGGAAGGCCAGGTAGAAGCGGGCCCGGTCCCCCACCTTGCCCAGGTAGGTTGCCTGGATCCGGAAGTCAAACTCCACTGCCGTCATCCCCAGCACCGCGATGCGGGCGTGACGCTGCGACACCTCCTTTGTCTCTCCCTTCGCGATCTCCTTCGGCTCCTTGTTGATGGAGAGGGTCACCTTGTCGTCCAGCGGGATGGCTATGAGCTCCATGTTGCCGATCCGGACCACCTCCCCGCTGGGAAAGAGGACATCGTAGGTGGTGGTAAAGGGGTAGGATGTGCCTTCTGTGGTTTCAGAGACCGTGACCCCGATGGAGAGGTAGGCCACCACCACGAGAGCGGCGATGACCAGCAGGACGTAGAGGATCTTGCGTCCCACCCCCCCTCCCTTTTTCGGCTCAGGTGCAGCGGCCGGTGTCGCAGCCGCGGCTTTTCCCGCTCCTTCTTCTGCACTCATCGGTTTCACCATTTCCAGATGGGGGCGGGAGCGAATATAGCTGTTGGTTGCAGGGATGGCAGGAAGGGATGCGTTTTTAGGGAAACACTACCCTTATCCCTGTTCCCGCCCACCCTGAACGCGAGAGCATGGCAGAGATCCCGAAAGAGGAGTTTCTCCTCCGGACCACGAGCGCCTGTGCCGGCTGCAGCTCGTCCCTGTGCCTCCGGTACATCCTCAAGGCCTCCGGCCCCGACACGGTGCTCGTGATCCCCGCGTGCTGCACGAGCGTCATCCAGGGGATGTACCCGAAGACCGCGGTGAACGTGCCGGTATACAACATCGCCTTTGCCGCGGCAGCGGCCTGCGCCTCGGGGATGAGCGCTGCCTTCCGGGCGCTGGGGAAGAGAACGAACGTGATCGTCTACGCCGGCGACGGGGGAACCGTGGATATCGGGCTCCAGGCCCTCTCGGGAGCGTTCGAGCGGGAGACCGAGTTCCTGTACCTCTGCTACGACAACGAGGCCTACGGGAACACCGGCATGCAGCGGTCCGGCGCAACCCCCGTCGGTGCCCGCACCACCACGACCCCCGCCGGGAAGGCCCATCCCCGGAAGGATATCGAGCAGATCGTGGAAGCGCACCGCCCCCCCTACCTGGCCACCGCCTGCAGCGCCTACCCGACGGACCTCTTCCAGAAGGTGAAGAAGGCCCTCGCCATCCCCGGCTCAAAGTTCATCCACATCCTGGCCCCCTGCCCCACGGGCTGGAAATTCCCCCCGGGAAAGACCATCGAGATGGGGAAACTCGCAGTGAAGACCGGCATGTGGGTCCTCTATGAGCGGGAGTATGGAACGCTCGCCATCTCCGCGCCCTCGAAGGCGGCGATGGCGAAGCCGCTCCCCCTTACCGACTATCTCTCGGCCCAGGGCCGGTTTTCGGGGATCACGCCGGAGCAGGTGCAGGAACTGGAAAGGGAGATCGCACAGAGGCGGGAGCGGCTCCTCCGGGAGGGGGGGTGACATGCATACCATCGCCACCGGTAACCGGGGCGTGGCCGAGGCCGTGCGGGAGGCGGAGCCCGGGGTCATCGCCGCCTACCCCATCACCCCCCAGACCGAGATCGTGGAGCTGATCGCCCAGTATGTGGCCCACGGGACGCTTTCGGCCACCTACATCCCCGTCGAGAGCGAGCACTCGGCCATGGCGGCCTGCATCGGGGCCAGTGCCGCAGGCATCCGGGCCTTCACCGCCACGTCCTCCCAGGGACTGCTCTACATGCACGAAATGCTCCACTGGGCGGCGGGCGCACGGCTCCCCGTCATCATGGCCAACGTGAAACGGGCCGTGGCCCCGCCCTGGAACGTATGGGCGGACCACACCGATTCCCTCTCCCAGCGGGATACCGGGTGGCTCCAGGTGTACGTGGCC
>JAJRCY010000131.1 GCA_028678715.1 Methanomicrobiales archaeon
CCCGCAGATCTCCGAGGCCCCTGTCAGCGCTGCGTTCGCGGACGCGGCAGCAAAGGGATTCCCTGCCGCGGACCGGAAGAACACGCCGGGAAACCGGGGCTTGGGGATCATCCCGTCGCCCCTTGACAAGGAACACCTGAAGGGTAAGAAGATCACCCGGGAGCTGCTCCTTGAGTCCGGTGCTCCGGAGGAGGAAGGGACCGGCGGCGATATCGTCGGGGCACTACCTCCCACCTTCGATCTCCGGTCCGGCGGCCGGGTCAGCCCGGTGAAGGACCAGGGTGCCTGCGGATCCTGCTGGGCCTTTGCGAGCTATGGCTCACTCGAGTCCACCCTCTTACCTGCCCAGCTCTGGGACTTCTCGGAGAACAACCTGAAGAACACCCATGGCTTTGACCTGGGTCCCTGTTCCGGCGGGAACGACGACATGAGCACCGCCTACCTGGCCCGGTGGTCCGGGCCCGTGTCCGAGGCGGATGATCCCTATTCCGCTTCAGGCACCACTTCCCCTACCGGGCTCCTGACCAGGCAGCACGTGCAGGATGTATACTCCATTCCCCCACGGGCATCGTCCCTGGACAACGACAACATCAAGACTGCGGTCCAGACCTATGGAGCGATGTACTCCACCATTTACTGGACCTCTGCGAGCTACAACTCGGTGAACCGGGGCTACTACTATAGTGGCACCTCCTACTCCAACCATGCCATCGCCATCGTCGGGTGGGATGACGCTTTTGACCGGAACAAGTTCACGCCGGTGGCCCCGGGCAACGGCGCATTCATTGTGAAGAACAGCTGGGGCACCTCCTGGGGTGCGAGCGGTTACTTCTACGTCTCGTACTATGATACCCAGATCGGCAAGGATAACGCGATTTTCACCGCACAGGCGACCACCAACTACAACCGGGTGTACCAGTACGACCCCCTGGGCTGGACCAACAGCCTGGGGTACGGAAGCAATACCGCCTGGTTTGCGAACGTCTTCACCACCGCAGCAGACGAGTCCCTCGCCGCAGTTTCCTTCTACACCGCCACCACCAACGCCGCCTACCAGGTCCAGGTATACCGGGATCCCACCTCCGGGCCCATCAGCACGGCAGGAGCGGTGACCACCCAGACGGGTACAATCGCCCTTCCCGGATACCACACGGTGACACTGACCACCCCGGTGGCCCTCACCTCGGGCCATAAGTTCTCCATCGTTGTCCGGCTCCAGACCCCCGGCTACAACTACCCGGTACCGCTGGAGACCCCCTTCACCGGCTACTCCTCGGGAGCGATCGCCAGTGCCGGCCAGAGCTACATCAGCAGCAGCGGTACTTCCTGGACGGACCTGACCGGTTATTACTCCAACCGGAATGTCTGCCTGAAGGGATTCACCACGACGGGAACCCCGCCCGCGAACAACCCGGTGCCCGCCCTCTCAAGCATCAATCCCAGCTCCGCCATCGCAGGGGGATCTGCATTCGTCCTGACCGTAGACGGTACGAACTTGATCCCCACCTCCGTCGTCCGGTGGAACGGCCTGGCCCGGACCACGACGTACGTCTCAGCAACCCGGGTCACTGCATCCATCCCTGCCAGTGACATCGCCACGGCCGGTACTGCCCAAGTGACAGTCTTCAACCCCACGCCCGGGGGCGGTTCCTCCAATTCCCTCACCTTCACCATCAACCCGGCCAGCAACCCGGTGCCAGCCATCACCATACTCTCCCCCAGCTCTGCGACAGCCGGTGGTCCTGCCTTCACCCTCACGGTGACCGGCACCGGCTTTGTCCCCAGCTCCTCGATCCGGTGGAACGGTGCTGCCCGCACCACCACCTATATCTCCTCCACGCAGCTCACCGCCGCCATCCTGGCCTCGGACATCGCCACCCAGGGGACTGCCTCTGTCACCGTCTTCAACCCGACACCGGGCGGAGGCACTTCCGCAGCGAAGACGTTCACCATCACCTTGGCGAATAACCCGGTGCCTGCCATCACTACCCTCTCCCCCAGCTCGGCAACTGCCGGCGGACCGGCCTTCACCCTCACCGTGACCGGCACCGGCTTCGTTTCCACCTCGAAGGTCCGGTGGAATAGCCTTGACCGGACCACCACCTTCGTCTCCTCTACCCAGCTCACGGCTGCTATCCCGGCATCGGATATTGCAACTGTCGGAACGGCATCGGTGACGGTGTTTAACCCGACACCGGGTGGCGGAACCTCCGGGGCAAAGTCCTTCAGCATCACTGCGGCGAACAACCCGGTTCCCACCCTCACCGCCATCTCACCCAGCTCGGCGACGGCTGGTGGCCCGGCCTTCACCCTCACCTTGACCGGCACCGGCTTCGTTTCCACCTCGAAGGTCCGGTGGAACGGTGCGGACCGCACCACCACCTATATCTCCTCCACGCAGCTCACCGCCGCGATCCTGGCCTCGGACATCGCCACCCAGGGGACTGCCCCTGTCACTGTCTTCAACCCGACGCCGGGAGGCGGCACATCCTTGGTACGGACCTTCACCATCAACCCGGCATCCACCCCGGCGCCCAAGGCTTCCTTCAGCGGCACTCCCACGAGCGGAAAGGCCACCCTGAAGGTCCAGTTCACCGACACCTCGACAGGCAATCCCACGTCATGGACCTGGGACTTTGGAGACGGGACCACATCCTCGCTGAAGAACCCGGCCCATGACTATACAGCGAAGGGGCGGTACACCGTGAAGCTGACGGTCCGGAACGCAGGCGGATCCAGCACCGCCGTGAAATACAATTACATCAGGACGAAATAAGGGGGAGGAAAACCAGAGACTGATCTGAAGAGGACCGGTCCCCCCCACTCCCCTCACTCAACTCCTCACCGGGATAGCACCCTCACCGGTCCATTCACGGACCTCTCCACTGGCGGGGCCACGTCAGAGATCTGGAACTTCGGAGACGGGTCCGCATCCTTACTGCAGGCCCCCGGCCACGCGTAGCACCGTCTGCATCTGCGTCCCGCACGACCAGAGCAAGAAAACATCCCCGTGCATAAATAACGGACAGAGATACGAGGCCACTGCCAGCAACCGATCAGAGTAATCTTTGATCAAGGCAGCTGGTCCCGTACCTCTGCAGGGATCCGGACGTTCCCCGGCCTTCTGGCCCGGGGCGTAACGCTGCCGAAACACCCGGTTTTTCCCGGTTTCTCCTTCTCCTAATAGAGTCCCCCGTTTCTCCGGGGTCGGGTACTTCCTGCATGGAGATGTCTGATACGGGAGTGGGGGGGAGCTGTTGCCAGACCCTTACCCAAGGGAGGGGGGGAAGAGAACAGATGTTAAATATCTTCCATGGAAATACTTTATACTATAAATAATTTATTTCTCAGTTTTCTACCCAATTTTCATCATTTCTTTTAAATATCCTGAGATTCATGGAATTTTCCCATATTATAAGAATATTTCGCATCAAATTGTCAAATGTTTCCATTAATCCCCTGAAAAAATGATCTGAGTCATTAAGGTTAAATAGGGATTCGGATGAAGAGGATAAATACCAAATCGGATTTTGGGAGGGTAAGTGACATGAGGAAGAGTGTAACTGATCGCAAAAAACATGCGCATCCGAATCGGTTAAGATTGAACCACACTGCTGTTCTCGCAGCAGTCTTTCTTCTCCTGGTCACGGCCATTCCCCTGGCCGTTGCCGCAGCGAGCAC
>JAJRCY010000132.1 GCA_028678715.1 Methanomicrobiales archaeon
AAGGTCGGCCTTCGCTTCTTCAGATGCCGGAACCGCCGGTATAGCAGACGGAATCATCCCGTACTTCATCCGGATGGCATCAAACGTCCCGTCCCGTTTCATCGCATCAAGAGCGTCCTGCCAGCCTGCGATCACGCTGTCGGGCGTGTCGGTGCTGAATGCGATGTACATCTGAACCGTCCTTACCGTGTATACCGCCTCAAACGCGGATGGATCGATCCCTCCTTTCCGGGCAATTTCGGCCGAATTTACGCTGCTTCCGAGCCAGAGGTCTGTTGTTCCTGCTGCCAGGTTGCGGACGCATTCGGTATCGCTGCCGCAGGTTGCGATATTGTCAAACCGGTTCTCCAGCAGGAACTGGTGCCGGGCGTCATCTTTCACAACACCGATACGCCCGACCTTTTTTGCCGCCTCTAGGCTGCTTATCTGCAGGCCGGAACCCTTTCGTGCATAAAGCGTGTAGTCAAGAGCTGCAACCGGGCCGACCCATTTGAAGAGCTTTTCGCGCTCATCAGTCCGGCCGGTTGAATACAGGGCCATGCGGGGCCCGGCACGGGCGAGGCTGTATCCCTCGCTCCACGGCAGGATCTCGATTGCAGCCTTCTGGTTTAACCGGGCGAGAATGCCATTTACCACTTCCGTTGCCTGCCCGGCTGCCTTCCCGTCTGCACCGGCATAATTGAACGGGGGGAAGTCCTCCGTGATGATCCGGAGGCCGGCATCTGTTGCCGGGCCTGCAGCTGACGGACTTTTCCCGGTATCCGCTGCCGGCCCCTGCATGGAACAGCCGCACGCGACTGCAACACCCAAAAGGACAAACAATACGACGATAAAATACCCTGCATCTTTCATTGAACATCCCCACCCTGTACGGCAATTACCGATTGGAATAGATGAACATAGTGCGCCCGTCAGTATAAATTGTGACCGGTATCGCCTTTTTCGGGAGTTGAGTCCAGCATGGCGCCGGCCGGGCAGCAGCAGAAACAGGGACGTGGGCAGTTTTTTTCTAATACTCAACTTCGTTCCATTCAGTCAATAGTAAAATCTATCTTATACCTCACAAAATGATAGAGAAAACCCTCTTTTTTACAAATAGAGCCCGTATGTGATTTGAACAAGGAGAAGGAGCGCCCCGGCCGGGACTCGAACCCGGGTCAAAAGCTCCGCAGGCTTCTAGGATGTCCACTACCCCACCGGGACAGGACGCAACGCTGCGGCTGCGTACCCTACCGGTTCTGTCCCCATCGGAGAAAAACCCTTGCTCACTCCCCCGTCTGGCTACTTCTTCGGCCGGAAGGTCCGGGACGGGCACCGGCCCGCGTCCCGGCCCTCTTCCACCGGCCCGTGGAGCTGGCACTCGCCCTGGTCCTTCACGGTTGCACGGAAGAAGAAGCATTCGCCGCAGGTTGGCATCAGGGGAGAATAGCCTTTCACAGGATAAAAAAGGTGGCGAGAATTATCCAGGGACCCGCATCCGTACCACAGCGGAGATGTGGATACTACCGGCCATCTCGATATGGTAGTTCCCCGGCGACCGGATCACCACCTGCTTGTCCATGTCCACGTCATAGTCCCTGGCGTACCCGTTCCGGGCATAGACCTGTTTCGTGTCCAGGTTGGTGACGGTGATCGTGAACCATGCAGCGGGATCCGGGTAGGTGATCGTGACAGTCCTGAGACACAGGTTGGTTTCGGTGGGGGTGCACGTCGGGTCACGCGCCACGCCCGTTCTCGTGAGGTTCACGGTCTTGATGTTGAAGTCGATGAGGAGGGGCGGGTTTTCCAGTCTGTATTCAACGGCGGTGATATTGTATTTGAAGGGGATCTCCCTGTTGTAGATCTCCATATAGACCGTTTGGTCGGTCGTTTCCCAGGGACTGGGCCGGGAGGTCATCATCGGGGTGGTCGCCACCGTCTCGACAGGGAACGGGGTTGCCTCCACGACCACTCCGACGTCCGGCGTGGTGGGGACGGGTGTTCCGGCCGTGGTCACCGTTGTGTCCCAGAAGGGCTGGAAACTGGTATTTTTTGCGGTGGTCGGCCGCTGGCCGCACCCGGAAGAAAGGAGGAGCAGGACGAGCAGGATCCCCGCAGATGCCGATATGAACGCACTCGCTCTCATCCATCAGAGATTATGAACCCCCCCTATTTATCAATTCTCTCCTCACGGATCCGCGTACACGGGGAGCAATACATATTACGGTGCCAAATCAATGGTATATCGTCTGATGCCCCCCACGTCCCTGATCCTGGCCGGCGGGATCGGTACCCGGCTCTGGCCCCTCTCCCGGCAGTTCTACCCCAAGCAGTTCCTGCAGCTGAACGGCAGGTCCCTCTTCCAGGAGACCTTCCGGCGCGCCTCCGCCCTCTCCGGCCCGGAACGGGTGATGGTGGTGACAAGCCACCTGCACCAGTACCTGGTCCGCAACCAGCTGGAGGAGATGGGGTTCCGCATCTCCCGGGACCACCTGCTCCTGGAGCCGGAGGGGAAGAACACGCTCCCGGCTATCGCATGGGGGATGGCCAGGGTGCGGGAGGAGCAGGGGGAGGCCACGGTGACCGTCTTTCCCTCCGATCACATCCTGGGGGATGGTGCCATCGAGGAGATCCGGCGGGCTGCCCCGCTGGCAGGGGAGTACCTGGTCACCTTCGGCATCCCGCCCACCCGGCCCCACACGGGATACGGGTATATCAGGCCGGGGAAGGCCCTCTCCCTGGGGGCCGAAGTGGCGGCCTTCAGGGAGAAGCCAGACCAGGCGACGGCGGAACGCTACGTGAAGGAAGGATACCTCTGGAACAGCGGGATCTTCCTCCTCTCCACGGGGATCTTCTTCCGCGAGCTGGAGGCGCACCAGCCCGCCCTTGCCCGGGCGTTTCGCGGGGGTCATCCGGAGTACGCCTCCCTCCCTGCCATCTCCATCGACTACGGGCTCCTGGAGAAGTCCGCCCGGGTGGCGGTGGTTCCCCTCCATGCCCCCTGGAGCGACCTCGGGGACTTCCAGGCCATTGCGGATGCACACCCACAGGATGCACAGGGGAACGCCGGCACCGCGGAGTTCATTGACGCCGAGAACACCTTTGTCCGTGCACCGGGAAAGCACGTGGGGGTGATCGGAACCCGGGACCTGGTGGTGGTCGATACTCCGGATGCCCTGCTGGTTTGCCACCGTGCATTGACCGGGAAGGTGCGGGACCTGGTCCAGCGGTACGAGGCACGGGGCGATCCCATCACGCAGTTCCACACCCAGGTCCACCGGCCCTGGGGGTCCTACACCGTTCTCGAGGAGGGACCGGGATACAAGATCAAGCGGGTGACGGTGAACCCGGGGAAGAAGCTCTCCCTCCAGCTCCACCGGCAGAGGAGCGAACACTGGATCGTCGTGGCCGGTACCGCGGAGATAGATCTCGGGGATCGAATACTGACCCTCTCGGCGAACGAGAGCACGTTTGTCCCCGCCGGCACCCGGCACCGCCTGGCCAACCCCATGGAGACCCCGCTGGAAGTGATCGAGGTCCAGAGCGGCGGGTACCTGGGCGAGGATGACATCGTCCGTTTAGACGACGAATACGGCAGGAGCTGAAAGAGCCCCCTCCCGCGTCCCTCATGTCGGGACCATCTTCCCTCCCTGCCATGTCCCGGTTAGGATGAGAGCTCCACTACACCGCCC
>JAJRCY010000133.1 GCA_028678715.1 Methanomicrobiales archaeon
AGAGCAGGCTCGCGTCCTCCAGGACACCCGTGAAGAGGGCCAGGTACATGTCCACCCCCTGGGTATCCTTCAGGCGGGAGATCTCCTTCCCGATCCCTGCCGCTTCCTTCTCCGGGTAGCGGAACGAGGGCACCATCACCTGGGCTATCACCACTTCCCGGCCGGAGAGGCTGTACCGCTTGGTGTCGCGGGTCAGCATCTCCGAAAGGGGCTGGCCCTCCAGCTGCATGCCGTGCTGCACGAGGTCAGCACCATAGGCCATGGGATCCTTTCCCGCAATCCGTGCCAGGAACTCCACGGCCTTCCGGTCCGCATCGGTGGTCGTGGACATGCGCAGCACCAGCGTGTCAGAGAGGACACCGGAGAGGAGTGCCCCCGCTGCCCCCGGGGTGGGATGAATCCCGGCCTCCATGAACCTCCGGGCAATGATCGTGGAGGTGGAACCCACCGGGTCGTTGAAGAACTTCACCGGGGCAAGGGTGGAGATGGCCCCCAGGCGGTGGTGGTCCACGATCTCCAGGATCTCGGCCTGCTCGATCCCTTCCACCGCCTGGGCGGCCTCGTTGTGGTCCAGCAGGATCACCGGCTTCTGGATCTCTTCCATCAATGCCGTGCGGGAGAGCATCCCCACGAACCGGCGATCCCTGTCCACCACGCAGGCGGTCCGGTACCGGGACCGGGAGACCAGCTGCTTGGCAAGGGCAAGGGGATCATCCCGGAAGACCACGGGGAGATCGGTCTCCATGAAGTGATCGGCCGGGGCCGAGAGGTGGATCATCTTTCCCACGTTGAAGGCATCCAGCGGGCTGACAATGACAGTGACGCCCTTCTCCCGTGCAGCCGCCGCCACACGCTCTCCCACCGGAGCACCCTCCGCAACGATGAGGGCCGCGATCCCCGCGGAGATGAAGGAGAGCTGCGCCGGTTCGTTGTCCCCGACAATGGCCACGTCCCGGGCTGTGAGGCGGGAGAGGGCCACGTGCAGGGCATCAATGGCGGTATAGACCCTCCCTGCCAGGCGATCCCCTGCCTTCACCAGGATCCGGGCGGACAGGAGGGTGGAGAGGGCCTCCGGCGAAATGGGGCCCACCGCCAGGGGTTCCGCCTTCTGGGCCTTCACGTAGGCCCGGGCCAGGCCGTACTCGCTGACCAGGCCCCGGAGCCTTCCCTCTCCATCGACAACAGGGATGTTGCGCATGTCTCCCGCCTCCATCATGGCTGCCACATCCGCCGCAGGGACATCCTCCCGGGCGGACCTGGTGTCGAGCGCGGGGATATCGGAGACATCCGGTTCCACGCTGTCAATGAGGACCGGCTCGGGGAGACCGAAGGTGGTGAGGGCGAACCGTGCTTCCGTGTTCACCTCGCCGCACCGGGCCGCGAGGTAGTGCCCGGGCTCCGCGTGGTTCAGCAGCTCCGCGTACCCGATCACGCTGCAGATACTGTCGGTATCCGGCTGGCGGTGCCCGATTACATACACCCTCTGCACGAGACTCCTCTCCACCCTCGGCCAGGCCTTTCCACTAAGGTGGGGACCGGGCGATGATATCGTTTGCGGGGATACGGGCGGGGCTGGTTGCTGACGCCGGGAGCAGGCAGGACACCTATTTCATCTCCCCCACGCCATGGTACCTGCGGGGAGGGAATCGGCGTGGCAGCAGGGGTTTGCCCGCAGGTACCGCAGGGCCGCGAACGTGGCAGGGGAGGAGGATTCCCGTGAGCGGAAAGGACGTACCGATGGCCGGAAGGGGCATCCAGGTCCGTGAGGTCGGTGCGTGGGACACAGGGGAGATCATTGCCCTCTACCGGGCCGGCGGATGGTGGGACGAGAAGTGGGACTCCCCGAAGGAGGTACCGGCGCTGATCCTGGGGAGCCTGGCCTTCGTCGTGGCCACGGACACATCAACTGGGAAGGCCGTGGGGATGGGCAGGGTCATCTCCGACGCTGTCTCCGACGGGTACATCCAGGACCTGGTGGTGCTCCTCAGTTCCCGATGGCGGGCGGTGGGGTCGGCGATCGTCCGTGCCCTCATCGCTGCCTGCCGCCGTCAGGGGATCCGGTGGCTTGCCCTGATCGCCGAGCCCGGCTCGGACCGGTTCTACGGGGACCTGGGATTCATTGTCGAGGAGGGCGACGTGCCGATGCAGTACAGCGGGGATCTCTCCGATGATCAGGGGTAGCGACTTCCGGCCCGTAACCGTCGAGGACGCCCCGCTTTTCCGGGCGCAGTACGCGAGGGATCCCCAGGTGCACAGCGACAACTCGTTTACGAACATGGTCTGCTGGGCGCACTACGCCCACTACCGGTTTCTGCAGCACGGGGACCACCTGGTCCTCTCCAGTACGGTCGCGGGGAAGACCCGGTTCAGGATCCCTGTCGGGCCCCGGGACCCGGAGGTGCTGGCCCGCGTGGTGGAGCTGGCGGTCCGTGAGGGGGAGGAGACCCCCCTTGTCCTCTTTGGAGCCGATGACAGGGCCTGGTTCCGGGAGCGGTACCCGGAGATCCCGCTCCATCCCCACCGGAACTTCTTTGAATATGTGTACCGGACGGCGGACCTTGCCGATCTCCCGGGAAAGCCGTACCTCACCATCCGGCACCAGCTGAACCGGTTCCGGCGCAACTGCAATTTCCGGACCGAGGCCATCACACCGGCCACTACCACGGATGTGAAGGAGTTCCTGCAGCAATGGTGCGACTGGAAGGGGTGCGAGGGGGACCCGGTCCTCTCCCACGAGGAGAAGGCGGTCCTCAGTGCCCTGGACCACTTCGCACCCCTGGACCTCTCGGGCCTCCTGATCCGGGTGGACGGGAAGATCCTCGCCATGGCCATCTTCCAGGAGCTGAACCCGGAGACCGCGGTCGTCCACTTCGAGAAGGGCCTTCCGGACTGCGAGGGGATCTACCGGGCCATCAACCAGGAGACGGCCGCCCTGCTCCGGGGCCGCTACCCCTTCCTGAACCGGGAGAGCGACCTGGGGGTCCCCGGCCTGCGGGAGGCCAAGGAGCGGTACCACCCCCATCACATGGTGGAGGTCTGCTACGCCCGCCAGGAGGAGATGGAGCGGGTGCTCTGAGGATCTCCGAAAGAGGGAGAGGAAAAGAGAGGCTTTAGGGAGCCGCCAGCGCGCCGACGGCGTTGAGCCGGCCGCCGGTGGCCACTTTCCCGGTGAGGTACGGGACCCTGTCCACACCGGCCAGGATCCTCTGCTTCACGTCCAGGAAGGACGCATCCGGGTCCTCGCCGAAGATAAGCCCCGCAACCCCTGCCACGTGGGGTGCGGCCATGGAGGTCCCGCTGAAGATGGCGTAGCTATCGCCGGGGACCGTGGAGATGATGGCCACGCCGGGCGCCGCCAGGTCAACTGCCCTCCAGCCATAGTTGGAGAAGGAGGCCAGGTGGTCAGTGTTATCCGTGGCAGCGACGGCGATGATGTTGTCCTGGGGGTAGGACGCCGGGTAGAAGGGCAGGAGGTCGTTCCGAAGGCCGTTGTTTCCTGCCGCCGCCACGAACAGGATGTCGTGGGACCGGGCGGTGAAGATGGCCTTATACAGGGCCCGGGAGTAGAAGATGCCCCCCCAGCTGGCAGAGATGACCCGGACCGGCGTGCCCCTCTTCTTCTCGGCCACCGCGTAGTTGATGGCCTCGATGGCATCGCTCGTGTAG
>JAJRCY010000134.1 GCA_028678715.1 Methanomicrobiales archaeon
CAGTTCCCCACCGCCACGGAGTGGAGGAGGGTGGCCACCATCAGCACCATGCTGCAGTCCTTCAGGCGCTCCCGCATTGCGTCCTGCGCCTCCACGACATCGGTGATGACGTCGGGGAGGGGCCCGTCATCCCGGATTGATCCTGCCAGCACGAAGGGGACATTGCGCTTCACGCACTCGTACATGATGCCCCCCGTGATCACCCCGGACTCCACCGCCTTCCGGATGGACCCTGCCCGCATCACCTCGCTGATGGCCCGGATATGGTGCTGGTGGCCTGCGGTCACGGGGATCCCTGTGGAGAGATCCATCCCCAGGGACGTCCCCATCAGGTTGTACTCGATGTCATGGGCGGCAAGGGCGTTTCCAGCGAGGAGCACGTCGATGTAGCCTTTCCGGATGATCCCGGCGAGAGCCGGGGCTGCACCGGTATGGACGATGGCCGGGCCTCCCACCAGCACGATCTTCCCCCCCTTCTTCTTCAGTTCCAGGATCTCGCGGGCGATCTGGGCGATGAGGGTCTCGCTGGGCCGCTCCGGAGAGACAGTCCCATGCATGAACTCGAAAGTGGAGGTCTCCCGCGGGCGGGGGGGAGGCACCACCTTCACGCCCTGTTCCCCCACGACGACCAGGTCGCCGGCTTTCAATTTCGAGAGCGTCTTGCAGACGGCCCGCTTCCCTTTCGGGTCCAGTACGATCAGGCTGTCCATCTTGATCTCGCCGACCGGGATCCATTTCCCGTCATACCGGACATAGGTGGGGTGGTTCGTGCTGGAGTAGAAGTCCCGGGGAACAATCCGGTCGCCCTCTGCGGGTACGAGCACCGCATCCACGATCTCGACGGGCCGGGCACCCAGCCGGTGGAGATCGCTCGTGATCAGGGAGAGGTTCGCCTCGTCCGGAGCGCTGACCCGGAGCCTGGCATGGCTGGTGTCCGTCTTCTTCTTGCCCACCTCGAACTCCAGGATCTCGAAACTCCCTCCCATGTCCATGATCCGGTCAAAGACCTGGGTCATGATACCGGAGTCAATGATGTGGCCCTCCAGCTCGATCTCCCGGGACGCTTCCATGCGTATACGTCGGTGAAGAAGGTTTATATGGTTTCCCCATCTCCCGCCCGGGAAAATGGCCGTAGAAGAGTGGAATTGAAAAACCGGGCGCTCCCAACCGCTGGCTCCCGTGCGGGTGCACGGGGGGTCAGGTCAGGCCGGGCCGGTTCCGGCTGGAGTCAGCTGCCCGGACCTGCTCCAGTTCCTTCCTTGTATTGACATGGTAGGCCAGCCGCCGGTTGCGGAGGAGGAGAGGGGTCTCCTCCTGGGGCGCGGTGATCACGCTCCCGAGGAGAATATTGATCCCCGCAGGGCATGCCGGAACGCCATCCACCACCTCTGTATACTCCCGGCATTCTGCATTTCCGGGGTACAGGTCCAGGGGGACCCAGACCGAGAGTGCCGGCGTTCCCGCCGAGCGGTACGCACTTTCTATGGTCCGGATGAGGTCCGCCGTGAGGCAGGGCAGATCGGAGGTGCTGGTGAAGAGGGGCCCGGTCTCCTCCAGATCCGTCACCGCCTCCACCAGGTCCGGGATGTAGCCCCGGCCCTCGGCAGAAAACAGGGTAATCCCCTGTACCCGGCACCAGTTTAGGGTCATGGGGGTACGGGGGGATGCCACCACCACCGGTTCGTGGCCGGCCTCCCGGAAGGCATCGATGACGTGTCGGATCATGGGGATTCCCCCGATCGTCACCAGTGGCTTCTCTCCAAGGCCCAGCCGGCTTCCCTCGCCCCCGGCCATGATCAGGGCAAGCATGCCGTGAGGGCCTCCGCAAGCCTCCGGTTCTCCTCCCGTGTCCTCACCGCCACCCGGATGCTGCGGGGAAGACCGAAGGAGGTGCAGTCCCGGACCAGGATCCCGTGGGCCAGGAGGCACGAGGAAAGGTCCGGGGCCGGGAGGGGGAGATGGAGGAGCAGGTAGTTGGCCGATGACGGAGAGCAGGTGAGGCCGCAGGCCCGGATCCGCGCCTCCAGCCACTCCCGTTCCTCACGGATCCTCCTGCGGGACTCTTCGAGCGCGGCGAAGCGGGGGATGGCGGCCATGGCAAACTGCTCCGCAACCGCATTCACGCTCCATGGAAGGCGCAGGACCTCCATCCGCTCCACAAGGTCCGGATCTGCAAACCCGTACCCGAACCGCAGGCCCGGGACGGCAAAGGCCTTGGTGAGCGACCGGGAGACAAAGAGGGCCGGGTGGCGGAGATCCGCGAGGCTGGCGGCAGGGTCCGAGAGCTCGATGAAGGCCTCGTCCAGGAAAAGATATCCCCCATTCACCCCACACTCCTCCAGGATCGATATGGTGCGGTCACGCGGGACGAGCGCCCCGTCCGGGTTGTTGGGGTTGCAGAGGAACCGGATCCGTTCGGCATGCGCGGATGCGCCTTCCTGTACCCTGGCCCCGCAGAGTTCTGCGGAGAGGGCATACTCCCCAAAGGTAGGGGGATCCACCCGAACCCTGTCCCCGGGCTCCAGCACCGCGCGGCAGAAGACCCGGATCAGCTCGATGGAACCGTTGCCCACCGTCACCTCCTCGGGGTTCCGGCCGAAGGTGCGGGCGACCAGCCCGCGCAGGGCCTCGTACCGGTCGTCCGGATACATGGACGCCGCGGCGGGATCGCAGCTCCAGTCCAGCCGCGGGGGGAACGGGTTCAGTGAAGCCGAGAAATCCACCACCTCCCGGCCGTCGTGCTCCTGGAGCCATTTCTGGGTGCCTCCATGGAGAACTCGACCGAAAATCCGCCGTTTCATGTCATTCTGGCCTGATTGCAGGGATAATTGAGTATCATGCAATAAAAGAATTGTGAATACCCGCAGATCTCAGAACACAAAGTTTAAATATTTATAATGGAATTCTATTTTATCGGTCGTAGGACAATTGACACCCCTAAGTCTGACAAAAGGCAGACATAAAGCTGCCATGCGTCAGAAATGATGGTATTGACCATGGAGCGAGTCACCATCCGATTGCCCAGACAGCAGGTCGACATGCTGGAGAAGCTCGTGGAGGCCGGGGAGTTCCCCACCGTCTCCGAGGCCGTCCGCTACGCGGTACGGGAGCTCATCGAAAAGCATGCGAACCGGGTCATTAAAGAGACCGACCAGATCTCCTTCAAAGTCTAAGAGGTATCGGTATGCAGTCCCTGATTGACGAAGCCGTGAAGAACGCAGAAATGGAAAAGACTGACGGAAAAGTGAACGAAGACGAAGACTTCCTCGGCAACCCGAGGATCATGGTCATTGGCTGTGGGGGCGCCGGCAACAACACGATCAACCGGCTCTACCACATGGGCATCACCGGAGCAGAGACGATTGCCATCAACACCGACAAGCAGCACCTGGACATGATCCAGGCGGGGAAGCGCGTGCTGATCGGCAAATCGCTGACCAAGGGACTGGGCGCGGGCGGGTACCCGGACATCGGCAAGCGCGCTGCCGAGATGGCCAGGCCCACCCTGGAGAGCCTGATGGAGTCCGCGGACCTGGTCTTTGTCACCGCAGGCATGGGCGGTGGTACCGGTACTGGCGCTGCACCGGTCGTTGCCCAGATCGCGAAGGAGCAGGGTGCCATTGTCGTGGGCATGGTCTCCTACCCATTCCAGGTGGAGAAGGC
>JAJRCY010000135.1 GCA_028678715.1 Methanomicrobiales archaeon
AGGGGGGGAGACCATTCCGGCCTTCGGCGGCGGGAAGGTGATCCGGCCCATCTACGTCCTGCTGGTAGGGAGAGCCACCAAGCAGTTCAACGGGATCCATATCCCCACGGATGCCATCGCCATCCGGGCGGCGAGGGAGTACATCCGCACCACTCTCACCAACGCCAACATGGAGCAGGACATCATCGTGGACGGCCGGCTGGGGGAGGGATCCACCGACCTCCGGGACGTCTTCCGGCCCTGCCAGGACCACATGCCCCGGGCCAACGATACATCCTTCGGCGTCGGCCACGCCCCCTTCTCCGAGACCGAGACGATCGTGAAGTCGGTCTCGGACTTCATCGACGGTCCGCTCCGGAGAAAGTACCCTGCCATCGGCCAGGACGTGAAGATCATGGGCCTTCGGGACAGCGACACCATCACCCTCACCCTTGCCTGCGCCATCGTGGGGCGCTACTGCTCCGGGATCCAGGAATACCTGGAGCTGAAGCAGCTGATGGCCGATGAGATCGGCAGGGTCGCGAGGAAGCATACCAGCCGGCAGGTGAAGGTGGACGTGAACACCGCGGATGACCCGGACAAGGGATCGGTCTTCCTCACGGTGATTGGTACATCCGCCGAGATGGGGGACGACGGGTCCGTCGGCCGGGGGAACCGGTGCAACGGCCTCATCACCCCCAACCGCCCCATGTCCATGGAGGCGACGAGCGGCAAGAATCCCATCAACCACATCGGGAAGATCTACAACCTGCTCTCCACGCAGGTGGCCCGGGACTGCGTGGCACAGGTGGACGGGATCGAGGAGATTTACGTCCGGATCCTCTCCCAGATCGGGAACCCCATCGACCAGCCGCTCGTCGCATCGGCCCAGATCATCCCGAAGGATGGCGTGAAGTTCAAGTCCGTTGCCCATGAAGTCGAAGGAATCATCGACTCCTCGCTGGAGGATGTCACCTGCATCACGGGGAAGGTCATCAACGGTGAGCTCACCACCTTCTGAGAGGGTCCGCCTGGCCATCCCCTCCAAGGGGAGGATCGCCGCTCCCGCCCGGGAGCTCCTGGAGAAGAGCGGGCTCCATCTTGGGGAAGGGAACGAACGGCGGCTGATCGCCGGCACCTCGGACCCCCAGGTGGAGGTGATCTTTGCACGGCCGGCCGACATCCCCGAGTACGTGGCCAATGGGGTCGCCGACCTGGGGATCACCGGCCATGACATGGTGAGGGAGCGGGGGGCGGCGGTGGAGGAGATCCTGGACCTTCGGTTCGGCGCGGCGCGGCTCGTGGTGGCGGTGCCGGAGGAGTCCCGGGCCCGGGCCGTGGAGGATCTCCGGGGTGCCCGCATCGCCACCGTGTTCCCCCGGATCACCCGGGAGTTCTTCGCCGGCCGGGGCGTGGAGGTACGCGTGGTCCAGGTGGGAGGTGCCTGCGAGGCCACGCCGCACCTGGGGGTAGCGGATGCCATCGTGGACCTGACCTCGTCAGGGGATACACTGCGCACCCATCACCTGCGGGTGGTGGAGGAGGTCCTCTCCACCTCCACGCTTGTCATCGGAAACACCGCCTCACTGGAGGCGAAACGGGAGAAGGTGGACGAGATCGTGCTGGCCCTGGAGTCCGTGGTCCGGGCGCGGGGACAGTGCTACCTGATGATGAACGTCCGCCGCTCGTCCCTTGCCAGGATCAGGAAGGTGCTCCCCGGCCTCTCGGGCCCCACGGTGATGGACGTGGCCTCGGACGAGGACCTGGTGGCCGTGCACGCGGTCGTCGAGGAGGACCGGATCTACGCCCTCATCACCCAGCTGAAGCGGGCCGGTGCACGGGACATCCTCGTCATGCCCATCGACCGGATGGTGCGGTGAGGATGGGAACCACGGTCTTTCCGGCAGTTGATATCCTGGACGGCAGCTGCGTCCAGCTGGTCCAGGGCAGGCGGGAGACGGCCACATCCTACGGCGACCCGCTGGACTGCGCCCGCCGGTGGCTGGAGGAGGGCGCCCGGGCGCTCCACATCGTGAACCTGGACGGCGCGTTCGGGAATGCGGCCAGGAACGTGGAGGTAATCCGGCGGCTGGTCCGAGAGCAGGCCGTGTTCCTCCAGCTGGGCGGGGGGATCCGGTCCCTGGAGGATGCCCGGGGGTGGCTGGAGACGGGGGTGGACCGGGTGATCCTCTCCACCCTGGCCATCCGCGACCCCCGCACCCTCACCCGCCTGGCCTCCGAGTACGGTGCCGAGCGGGTGATGGCGGGCGTGGACGCGAAGGGAGGCCAGGTGGTGGTGAGGGGCTGGCAGGAGCCTGCGGGGGATTACCTGGCCTGGGCAGGGAAGCTTGAAGCCGCGGGCGCCGGATCCCTCCTGTACACCAACGTGGACGTGGAGGGGCTCCAGCAGGGCATCCGGCCGGAACCGGTCCGGCGGCTTCTCGAGACCACCCGCCTCCCCGTCGTGGTGGCCGGGGGGATCTCGTCGGCGGCCGACGTGGTCCTGCTCCGGGATATGGGCGCCGCGGGGGTGGTGCTGGGGTCCGCCCTGTACAGCGGGAGGATCAGCGTGCGTGAGGCGATGGAACTATGCCGGTGAGGAAGGCTGCGGTGGAACGCAGGACAAAGGAGACCGAAATCACGGTGAGCCTGGTGCTGGACGGCGACGGGGAGTGCAGGATAAAGACCGGGATCCCCTTCATGAACCACATGCTGGAGGCGTGGGCCACCCACGGCAGGTTTAATCTGGACGTGAAGGCGACCGGGGATCTCGCCGTGGACCCCCACCACCTGGTAGAGGACCTGGGGATCGTGCTGGGCCAGGCCATGAGAAAGGCGGTGGGGGACGGGAAGGGGATCGCCCGGTTCGGCTTTGCCGCCATCCCCATGGACGAGGCTCTGGCCCAGGTGGCAGTGGACTGTGGCGGGCGGGGCTACCTGGTCTACGCAGCCCCCCTCTCCCTCCCGGAGACAGGTGGGATCCCGTCCGACCTCTTCGAGCACTTCTTTGCGAGCGTGGCGGTGCACGGCGGGATCACCCTCCACGTGACCTGCACAGGCCGGTCCGACCACCACCGGATCGAGGCGATCTTCAAGGCCTTCGGGCGGGCCCTCTCCCAGGCCGTGGCCACGGACCCCCGGGTCCGGGGTGTCCCCAGTACCAAGGGGAGCTTCTGAGCGGGCGGAGGGGTGGGTGCAGTATGTGCTCTCACCCCTGGCACTCCCTTTTTCCGACACTCACGATAACAACAGGCAGGAGGGGATATCCTCACGGGGTGGGACCGGGAGGGGGCTCTGCCCCCTCCCGTGGCCCTCCCCTGATGAGGATAGGACCGGCTTAATGGAAATGACCCATGGGAGCGTGGCAGGCGCTACCTGAAAAGAACCATAAAAACCACAAAAAAGAAAGGATTCAGGACTTGGCGGCCAGATCCACGTCTTCTTCCTTGATCGTCTTCCTCCCGGCATGCTGGGCAAGGCGGTTCGCCTCCTTGGTCAGGTTGGCGATATAGGCCTCCGCCTTGGCCACCAGTGCCGCGGCAGCATCGCTGCCCACCCTCTCTGCACCATTCTTCTTCGCGATCCGTACAACCGCAGCAATCGGTAAATCAGCCATTCTCGATTTCACCTCAAGATTTATGGTAGATTCGCCAGTATTTAAATCTATCTTTCAATTATCTCAAA
>JAJRCY010000136.1 GCA_028678715.1 Methanomicrobiales archaeon
ACCACGTCCTGCACCATATGCCATGTATTCGGGGCATATTTCTTTACCCTTCGGGTGGTGACCAGGGCCTGGAACCCTGTGTCAGAGGCGAACGCCATGATCCGGTCCTCCACCGATCCGAGGCTGTGGAGGTGAATGACGGTCCCTGCACGCGCGTGGGCCAGGGCATCCGGCAGGTACTCGATGGCATCAAAGTGGCCCATCACCACCCGGTCGTAGGTACCCGAGAGGAGGTCCCTGCAGTTCCCCTCCGCGGCGGTCACGCGGTCCTCTACCCGGTTCCCTTCCACGTTCCGGGTGAGGTAGCCGAACGCCACCGGATTGATCTCCAGGGCATGGACCCGGGCCCCCTTCACGGCCATCGGGATGGTGAAGTAGCCGATGCCCGCGAACATGTCGGCGACCCGTTCCCGTCTCCCGCTCCCGGCCACCGCACCGGCCATCCGGCCCCGTTCCTGCAGGTTGCCCTGGGCATACATGACCAGCCGCGGGTCCAGGACAAACGTGCAGCCGTGCTCCCGGTGCACCACCTCCCCGGGGCTCCCGTACAGCACCTCGGTTTCGGGTATGCGTTCAGGGCCAGCCGTCCCCTTCACCCAGATCACCGCCCGGGGACGTGCCCATGCAAGGATCCGGTCCAGCTCATTGCCGCCCGGCCGGGGACCGTGGAGGAGAACGGTGTCTCCCAGCCGCTGGTACCCCCTCCCCCTGTAGGGCTGCCGGTCCGGAATCGGGGTCCCGGACGGGTACCCGTCCTTCACGGGAATCCAGGCCGTCTCGCCCTCCACATACGGGCGGCGGGAACGGTCTGCCCAGTCCCATGACCCGAGATCCGAAAGCCGGCTCCGGTGGACCTTCCTCGCCCGCATGTGTCACCCCACGATGACCAGGTTTCCCCGGACCGTGTCCCGGAGGACCCGGAGCATCCCCCCTTCACGGGGGGAGATCCAGGGCAGCGCCCGGTTCTCCACCGATGACCAGGTGACGGGGTCCAGAAGACCGATGACCCCGCGGTCCGTGTAGGCCACCACCGCGTCCATCGCCTCCCGCACGTTGCCCACCAGCCGCCAGTCGGGCACCGGTGCCACGGATTTCGTTCCGCCACCTGCCAGGTCAAAGGCCTTCACCTCACGGCCGCCCGTTTCACGCACCTCCAGGTACTCCTTCCCGGTCCAGACCACATCCCCTTTCTTCCAGCGGGGCAGCCGGACCGAGTAGGTGATCCGGTACACGGGCCGCCCGTCCCGTTCCCCCACCAGCTTGGGGTGGACCGTGCACTGGCCTCCCAGCGCTCCCACGACCTGCTGCACGATCACCTGGCCCATCCGGTGGGATCCGACGATGATGTCCAGGCCTTCCTTCTCTTCGATCCCTGAGATGAATGCCAGCCGTTCCCCGGCCGCCTGGAGGGTATCCTCCACCTGCACGGCGATCCGGGCGGCCACCTCGCGCTCGTGGGGGGAGGTTTCCCGGCCGTCGGCCCTGATCTGCACCACCCCCTCGTAGTACCCGCCCGAGATCCGGCTGCACCGGTCGCACTGCTCGCCTTTCCAGGCGATCTCCACCTGGGCTGCCCCTTCCACCGGCTGGCCATAGAGCGTCCCGGTGACCTGCACGTCCGCCAGGCTGCGGGTGGTGGAGAGATCCCGGAGCGTGAGGGTGACCCGGATATCCGTGAGATCGGGATGGAGATGGAGAGCGCTCCTCACCAGCTGCTCCGCCAGGTCCTCCCGGCTGCAGCTCGCATCGGTCCAGGTGGCCCCGTGACACAGGGAACCGCAGGTGGGGCAGTGGATGCAGGTGACCCGTGCGTCAGGGAGAAGCCACCGCGTCCCGGCGGCACGGCACCGGCCGCAGATACCGTCGGTGGCGGGAGCGCCGCAGCGCGGGCAGAAGGACTCCTGGATGCGCATCGCTAGATCCGGAAAACCTGCGCGTGGGGAACCTTCCCCAGCATCATGCATCCCGACCTTTCCACGATGCCCATCTCCACGGCCAGGGCCACGCACCGCTCCCCGATCAGGTTGGCATTGGAGGCATCCTTCAGATTGTTTCGGACCTCCTTCTCGCTGGCCGGCCGGTTGCCATAGAAGTTCTCAGAGATCTGGATCGTGATCTCCCCATGGATGATGGTGGTGTTCAGGAGTTCCCGGTCGCAGACCGCCACCACCTCCGCCCCGTCCGGTGCCCGGTGCACTTTCAGGAACATGTCAGTACCCATGAGCCGGGATGCGAGAAAAAGGTGTGCCGGCGGGGATCATGGGAGATGGATCTCTACCCCGTAGACCCGGGACGGGGTCTCTGCATGGATCCGCCAGATATCCTCGTCAGTGATCGCTCCTTCACCCAGGAGCCGGAGCGTGAACCGGGGCACGGACCTGGGGCCGATGACCGCCCCGGGCCGGCTCCGTTCATCCATGTAGTCCGACTCCATGGTGAAGGTCCTCCCCTCGCGGCAGAGGGATGGGATCATCTCGTGCCGGGCAATCAGTGAGGGCACCAGCGGGGTATCCGGGGTGGCGAAGTGCTTCACCACCCGGCCCGGGTCCATCCCCGTATCCCTCGCCATCTCCACCACGTCCGCGCAGGGCCCGCTCTCGGCGTGGATCTGCACCGCGCACCCGCAATCTGCCCCCAGCGCGAGGGCGTGGCGGAGCACCGACTGCGAGGCTTCCCAGACAGGGGGCTCCACGGGGTAGTGGGGCCGGCCGCTCTTCAGGGCCACCGCCTCCCCCCGGCGGACATACCCGGCGGCCAGGGTGAGGCCCTCCTGCATCACCCCGGCCGCACGGTCCAGCGGCATCTGCTCAGAGAGGCGGCTGATCTCGGCCGGGTGCACCCCCAGGATCGCGAATACCCCGAGACCCAGTCCCCTCACCTCCCTGGCCATGGAGAGCGTGGCTTCAAAGACCGGCCGGTAGTCCTCCCCGCGGGACGGCACAATGCCGTGGGACCAGGAGGGCTTCGCCACCAGGAAGAGGTGTGTCCCGGCCGCCCGCTGGAACTCCTTCGCCGCCGCAATGCCGATGCCATTCACCGGGTCCAGGTGGATGTGGTCATCGGTGATGGGGTACCGGGGGACCCTATTCACACCGCACCAGGGACATCAGGGGGTAATCCTTTTCACAGGCGAGCCGGGCTGTGCACCGTGCCTTCCCGGCCCGGGTGGTGATCTCCACATGGAACATCGTGCCCCGGACCTCGCAGTACCCGAAGGCGTTGGGAGTCATCTGGCTCCGGTCCAGCTCCACCCGGACGTCCTCCACGCAGGGCTGCAGCGAGACCGCAGCCCCTATCGCCCGTTCGAGCGCATCAGCGGTAGCGGGTGACACCGGTGTGCCGACGAACTGGTGGTAGAGGGCCCCCAGCTTGATGCCGGCCTCGAAGGCTGCCCGTTCACGGTCACTGACCATGCCCAACTCTCTGCTGTTTATGTTCTTATGGGATTGGGATGCCCCCTGGGGGATGATTTTCATTGTATGATCTTGGCCTGCACGAGCATCGTGATACTGGGGGGACGCTCCTGGGGGGCTCCGCCCCCCGCCGCGTGGGCGTCCCCCCTGACCTGATTGGGATTGGTGAACACCTCGGATCAGACTATCCTCACGCGGGGGTGCCGCAGCGGCAGGGGGCGGCAGCCCCCGAGAGCGT
>JAJRCY010000137.1 GCA_028678715.1 Methanomicrobiales archaeon
CGCTTTCCGAGCGGCACGGGATCCATGTCCTCTCCGTGAACCTGCGCCGGCCCAGCCTGGAGGACGTCTTCCTGCATTTCACGGGAACGACGATGCGGCAGCGGGAGGTCAGCGCGGTCGCGTCGCGGAAGGAACTGATCACGATGAGGATGCGGACGAAATGAGCGAAGCCATCGCCATCTACGTGCTCTGGCTGCGGGAGATGAAGCGGTTTATCCGGGCCCGGTCCCGGGTCGTAGGTACGCTCGCCATGCCCGTCTTCTTCCTGGCCTTCCTGGCGCTGGGGTTCAACCGGGTCTCCCTCCCCAACCTGCCGCCAGGGATGACCTACCTGCAGTACCTGGTGCCCGGCATCCTGGGGATGACGCTGCTCTTCTCCTCCACCTTCACCGGCCTCTCGGTACTCTGGGACCGGGAGTTCGGTTTCCTCAAGGAGATCATGGTGGCGCCGGTGAGCCGGGTCTCCATCGTCCTGGGCCGGATCGCGGGGGGGTCCACCACCTCCCTGATCCAGGGGATCATGATCCTCGTCATCTCGCTCTTCATGGGGTTTGCCCCGGCCAGCCTCTGGGGAGTCGCGGCCTCCGCTGCCTTCATGGTGCTCATCTCCTTCACCTTCATCTCCATCGGGCTCATCTGCGCCTCCAACATGCGGGACATCCACGGGTTCACGATGGTGATGAACTTTCTCGTCTTCCCCCTCTTCCTCCTCTCCGGCGCCCTCTTCCCGGTGGAGAACCTCCCGGAGCCGGTGCGGGTCCTCTCGTACCTGGACCCCCTCACCTACGGGGTGGACGGGCTCCGGGGCACGCTGGCCGGGGCCTCGTCCCTGCCCCTCGTCCTGGATCTCGCCGCCCTCGCCCTCTTCTCCCTCCTCTTCATCGTGATGGGCGCCTGGTTCTTTGAGCGGTGCGAGTGCTAGCGAGCGCCGCGTGTGGCGGTGCGAGTGCTGAAGCCCTGGTACCACATACCGCCCGTTCGGGAATCGAATGAGTGGAGGAGACGATACCCGCAGCGTCGGAAGCTCGGTTCCATATCCGCATCGTTAATACGCTCTTCTGCCGAATCAGTATGGAACTTCAATGAAGGCGGTTCTGGGTTTAGAGGATGGAACAAGCGTTGAGGGGGAGGGCTTCGGCGCGGAAGGGAGTTGCGCGGGGGAACTGGTCTTCTGCACCTCCATGACCGGATACATGGAAGCGCTCACGGATCCGAGCTACCACGGCCAGATCCTGATGTTCACCTATCCCCTGGTGGGGAACTACGGGGTGGACCACACCGTCTTCCAGAGCACCGGGATGAAGGCACTGGGGTGCGTCGTGCGCGAGGTCTGCCGGGAGCCGTCCTGCGGCCTTCCCATCACCCGCTACTTCGAGGACCAGGGGTTCATCGGGATCACGGGGGTGGACACCCGCCGGCTCACCATCCGGATCCGGGAGCACGGGACCATGCGGGCTGTCGTGGTGTGCGGGGACGTCACCCACGAGGAGGCGGTGGAGCGGGCGCGGAAGGTGGCAGATATCAGCGACCTGGACCTGATACCTGACGTCTCCTGCCGGGAGCCCTTCCGGATCCCGGGGAAGGGGAAGCGGATCGCGGTCCTGGACCTGGGCATCAAGAATGCCATGTTAAAGAGCCTCAGGGCGCGCGGGACGGACCTGTACGTCTTCCCCCACAACGCCACCCGGGACCAGGTGGAAGCGGTGAGACCCCAGGCCATCTTCGTCTCCAACGGCCCGGGCGATCCGGTCCGGGCCACCGAGACCATCCGGACCGTGCGGGAGTTCCTGGGGGAGATCCCGGTCTTTGGCATCTGCTTCGGGAACCAGATCATCGGCCTCGCTGTGGGCGGGAAGACCTACAAGATGAAGTTCGGGCACCGGGGGTCCAACCAGCCGGTCCGGGACGCCGCGGGGAACATCTACATCACCACCCAGAACCACGGGTTCGCCGTCGATGCCGACAGCCTCCCCGAGGGCTGCCGTGTCTCCTACACCAACGTGAACGACGGGTCCCTGGAGGGGTTCGAGGACCCGTACCTGAACGCCGCCTGCGTGCAGTTCCATCCCGAGGCCTACGCCGGCCCCCGGGACACGGAGATCACCTTCTTTGACGAGATCGTGCGGAGGACCCCCTGATGCCCCGGAAGGAGCATATCAGGAAGGTGATCCTCATCGGATCGGGGCCCATCCAGATCGGCCAGGCAGCCGAGTTCGACTTCTCGGGGTCCCAGGCCTGCAAGGCGCTGCGGGAGGAGGGGGTGGAGGTGGTGCTTGTCAACTCCAACCCTGCCACCATCCAGACCGACCCCGAGATGGCGGACGTGATCTACGTGGAGCCCCTCCGGGCCGAGATCATCGCGAAGATCATCGAGAAGGAGAAACCGGACGGGATCCTCTCGGGGATGGGCGGCCAGACCGGCCTCAACATGACGGCAGAGCTCGCGGAGATGGGAGCGCTGGAAGACGTGGAGATCCTGGGCACCCCGCTGGAGGCCATCTACCGGGGCGAGGACCGGGAGCAGTTCAAGAACCTGATGGAGTTCATCAATGAACCGGTGCCCCGGTCCATGATCCTGCGGGAGATCTCGCAGCTGGACGAGGCACAGCACATCGTCGGGCTCCCGGCCATCATCCGGCCGGCCTACACCCTGGGCGGGTCCGGCGGGGGGATCGCGCATTCCCGGGAGGAACTGAGGCGGATCGTGGAGGTGGGCCTCACCCGGTCCCGGATCCACCAGGTGCTCATCGAGGAGTCGGTGATCGGGTGGAAGGAGATCGAGTTCGAGGTGATGCGGGACGCCGCCGACACCTGCATCACGGTCTGCGGCATGGAGAACGTGGACGCCATGGGGATCCACACCGGGGAGAGCGTGGTCGTGGCCCCCATCCTGACCCTCCGGGACGAGGAGTTCCAGCTGCTCCGGACCGCTGCCCTCAAGATCATCCGGGCGCTGGGGGTCCAGGGCGGGTGCAACATCCAGTTCGCGTACCAGGACGGGGAGTACCGGGTCATCGAGGTGAACCCCCGGGTCTCCCGGTCCTCGGCGCTGGCCTCCAAAGCCACCGGCTACCCCATCGCCCGGGTGGCGGCCAAGATCGCCATCGGCCTCAGGCTGGACGAGATCACGAACACCGTCACGGGGTGCACCCCGGCCTCGTTCGAGCCCTCGGTGGACTACGTGGTGGTGAAGGTGCCGCGGTGGCCCTTTGACAAGTTCAGGACCGCGGACAGGACCCTCACCACCGCCATGAAGTCCACGGGCGAGGTGATGGCCATCGGGAGGACGGTGGAGGAGGCGTTCAAGAAGGCGCTGCGCTCCCTGGACACGGACATCATGCGCCATACGAATAAAAGCGAGATCCGGATGATCCTCTCGGCCCCCACGGACGAGCGGTTCGGCTGCCTCTTTGACGCGATCCGGGAGGGGTTCACGATCGACGAGGTCGCGTCACTCACCTACATCGACCCGTTCTTCCTCACCAAGGTGAAGCACATCGTGGACCTGGAGAAGCGGCTTGCGACCCAGTACAGCCCGGATCTCGTCCCGCTGGCCAAGCAGTTCGGCTTCTCCAATGCCGAGCTGGTGAAGATCACGGGCCAGCCATGGGAGGAGATCGAGAAGCTGGCCGGGGAA
>JAJRCY010000138.1 GCA_028678715.1 Methanomicrobiales archaeon
GGATGTCCAGGGCATTCACCTTCATGTCCACCAGCTGGCCGAACGAGAGGTAGAGGTTCTCCTCCTTTCCCCCTTCTTTCCAGAAGACGTTGACCCCGTCCCCCAGGCGCTTTGATCCGCTGAGCTGATACATGTTCGACTCCTCGCTGCCGGGGTTCATGAAGGTTGCCATTTCCCCCAGGCCGGCCTGAGTGGTGGGGGGTTCCACTTCTGGCGGAACCGGGTTCTCGTCGGTATCGGAAGATTCCTTACCATTCAGAGAGATTGGCACTGAGACGCTCCAGGGGGGGACCTGCGGTCCCCCCCACCGCGTGGGCGCCCCCCCTGCGTGAGGATGGGCAGATCTATCCTGATATAGGATACAGAACGGAATCTTCTCAGGAACCGAGGATCACCCCTCCTCCCCGGGGGATGCCCACGCGGCGGGGGCAAAGCCCCCAAGAGCGTCCCAGTAGTACGCATCGTATCGCCGGACACTTCATGGGACGCTCATCGGAATCAACCGACGGGGCGCGGCGGGGGCGGAGCCCCCAGGAGCGCTTCAGCAGTACATGCGGTCACTGGTAATACCTGATGGCACGTTTGTCGAAATACACCGAGGGTCTCGCAGAAACAGCTCAACCTTAATAACGCGGGAACGCCGATAGACTCAGGTATCCCTGCCGCTGTGGCTCAGCCGGTTAGAGCGGCGGTTTCGTAAACCGCAGGCCGGGGGTTCGAATCCCTCCAGCGGCTCTTCGGTATCGGGATCTCAAGTCCCCTAACAGGTTTTTGGTACTCTCTGCGACCGGGAGGGCATGGTCTCCCGCACGGGGAGAAGGGCACGATTATCTTCATATGGGACCGCTCCCATGAATTACCATACAACGACCCGTCAAGGGGTGTGACATGAAGAAAGGTTTTTCCACAGATCTTGAAACCGCAACGACGAAGAACACGGATTTCCGCAGGGTACTCTACACGGGAAAATACAGCCAGCTCGTGCTGATGTGCCTGAAACCAAAGGAGGAGATTGGCGAAGAGACGCACGATGACGTGGACCAGTTCTTCCGTTTCGAGGAGGGGGAAGGGGTGGTCGTGATCGATGGCGTGACCCACAAGGTGAAGAACGCGAGCGGTGTCGTGGTCCCGAGCGGCGCCAAGCACAACGTGATCAACACGTCCAGGACTGCAGACCTCAAGCTGTACACGATCTACTCGCCCCCGGAGCACAGGGACAGGGTGGTGCGGAAGACAAGAGAGGAGGCCATGGCCCGGGAAGAGCATTTCGACGGAAAGACGACGGAGTAGCGGAGCGGGGTACCTTCTCCGATCCTCCCGTAACTTTTTTCAGGAGAGGCGCTTCATTTCTGCTGCAATGACCCGGGACCGGCGATCCCTCCTCACCTTCATCACCGGACTTCTGATCGTGTCGTTCCTCTGGGAGGGTGCCATCCTCCTCCTGGGGGGAATCACGGGCCCGTATTTTGTCCTCCTGGCCGTCATCCTCATGTACTTCCCCGCGCTGGGGGCACTCGTGTACCTCAGGCAGAGGGGCCTCGCGTGGAGGAGGCTCGTCACCACGGCGGGGAAGCGGTGGTACCTGCTGGCAGCCGTGGTGGCTCCCGTGCTCGTCAGTGTCGCCACGCTCACCCTCGCAGCCGCCACGGGTTTGATCGCCCAGGCCCTGGTCGACCCGGCCACCGGCCTGGTCAACCCCCCGGTCCCCGGCGTGCAGCTGCCGGTGGGGATCTTCATCCTCCAGTTCCTGGTCTCTCTCGTGCTGGGGGTGGCCATCACGTCACTGGCCACCTTCGGCGAGGAGTTCGGGTGGCGGGGCGTCTTCCAGAACCTCTTCATCCGTGAATTCGGGGTGGTGCAGGGGATCCTCCTGCTGGGCCTGATCTGGGGGATCTGGCATGCCCCCCTCATCTACAGCGGGTACAACTTCCCCGGCTACCCGCTGCTGGGGGCCTTCGTCCTGATGCCCCTCCTCACCATCGGGTTCTCCGGTGTATTTGCCTGGCTGACCCTCCGGTCAGGAAGCCTCTGGCCCGCCGTCCTGGCCCATGCCAGCATCAACAGCACGGCAGCCGGGCTCCTGTACTGGCCGCAGTTCGAGGGTGAGTTGCTCACGAAATACCTGCTTCTCGTCATCCCCTGGTTCGTGCTGGGTATCCTGGCCATCCTGGACCTGAAACGGAGCGAGGGGACCGGTGCGTGGAAGTACTTCTGGCCTGAGGAGAGAACGGTGAGCGGCTGAACCCCTCCGGTCCCGGCCCGCTGTGGAGTATTCGGAGGAGGGGGGACCCCGTGAAGAGAGGAGAGATCGGGTCTCTCCCGTTCCTCACAGGTCTTCCCACAGGGTCCAGTGCCTCCTCTCCATGACGATGCTTGCCACGTCGGCCAGCACCACCAGGAGGATGCCTAGGAGGAAGACCTGGGTGTGGGCGATGCCGAGAAGATCCCTGCCGTACCCCGGCACGATACCGATCCCGACCATCTCCGGTGACAGGGGCCAGAAGACGGCTGCTGCCGGGTTGTACACCAGGATGTCCTCGAGGAGGTGGGCAGCAAAGCCCCCGCCTGCCACCAGGGCCGAGATGGAGAACTCCAGCCGGTACCGTGTGAGGAGCAGCCCTGCGAGGAGGGCAAAGAGGGCCAGCACCGCGAGGTTGTGGAAGATACGGGTGTGCTCTGCCATGGAGGGGAGGAGTCCCGTGGAGAAGTCCGGCGGGGTGCGGACCAGGTCGATAATGCCGTCCAGGTCAGGGATGCAGGCCCCGGCCACCATCACCCAGACGTAGGGCCCCCTGATGCGGGGATATGCCAGGGACGCAAGGATCGCGATGGCCAGGGTCCAGATGAGGTGCTCGAGAAACACTAATGAATCATCTTCTCACGGGCTGGCATGAAGGTTCCGGATTCGAAAACCCCTTCTCCCGCCCCGCAGCGGGGGATACCGGAGGGACGCACGGGAGGTCTCCTCCCTGCAGGGGGGGGGAACCGGCATCCATCCCGTGCCCGTCACCCCTCATCATCAAAGAGGAAGAGTTCATCCAGGGTCGTCCCGAGCGACCTCGCGATGGCATGGGCCAGCTTCAGGGAGGGGTTGTAATTCCCCTTCTCGATGAAGAGGATCGTCTCTCTCCGGACCCCCACCCTCTGTGCCAGTTCCTCCTGGGTCAGGCTGTGGCGCGCCCGGAACTCCTTGATCCTGGTCCTCATGCGGGATCCGGTTTCCGGGAGAGGTACGTCCTCACTGCAAGGTGGGTCACGGAACTGAAGAGTACGGTGAGGATCAGGGCCGCCTCGGTCTCCGGGACCGGAAGACCCGGTGCGAGATTCCTGGCAAGGAACATGTACCAGAGCAATCCCAGCATGAAGTACAGCGAGAGATACAGCGCGATGCGGGCGGACCGGCCTTCAATGATCTGGGTCCTCTCGTCCGCGAGAACACGACCGGCTTTCCTCATCTGTCGGTTCTTCCATACATGCCATCCCCAAAGGATTCCGATGCCGACAATCAGCACAAGAACAAGAACTATCCTACCAATGATGGTCATTCAGCTCACGAATCCTCTTCTCAGTTCAATATGCTGTTTAGATAACATTATGTTATTGATATATCCAATAATGTTGGTTCTTTGTAACA
>JAJRCY010000139.1 GCA_028678715.1 Methanomicrobiales archaeon
CTCTCCAGCAGATTCCGTTTCATTGATTCAATTCGAAGAGGGTGCGGTTCTCGTTTTGCTCGTAATCCAGGATCTCGGCTACCTCGTCCATCTCGGGGTCCGAGAATCCAATGAGCCGGGACTCGATGATACTGTCGATCTTCTCGAGCAGGAATCGTATCTTTCGAATCTCGGATTTTTTCCCGGTCATGATACTCCCCCTCATTCAGGTATCTGGATCTGAAGCCATCATTATGTGTGCAGGCCTTGGCCATATAGTGCAGCCGGGCGTTCGTGGTGCTCTGGGTAGTCATCATCACCGGAATTCCTGGCTTCCTCCCCGCCCGCTCTCACCCCAAAGAACCGTCATAAATCCACCCACGGGTTCCCCCCTCCCCACCCGGCCCATATCGCCGAACCGCCGCCTCTGCCCCGGCACCGGGCCCGAGACCATGACCGCTGGGAGAGATGTGATCACCCGGGCGGTCATCGCCTTCGTGAGCGTGGGCGTGGCGTGGGGGTGGGGCCCCTGTCGTTGCTTATTCGAAGGCTCAGGTACGATAATGTAGAGTTATTGGTATCAGGTACAATACTGACGGGGCGCATGGACCGGGCAATCCCCGGCATCCGGGCACTGAATGAAAAAGTGAAAAAATTGAGTTGAGTTCAGAACCGGGGCTTCCGGTGTTTCGGAAGGCAGGTCTGACAGTATACCGGTCGGCCCTCGGTGGGCTTGAACGGGACTTCGCACTCCTGATGACAATCTGCACAGATGACTTTTGTCATTTCCCTGGGCCCAAAGGATCGTGAGCCGCCAAAACGTGTTGATTCCATTGTGTTACCTTTTGCAGGGTGTAAATCTGCTTATACACGTCGGGGCGCATAGTATAAGAGGCTATGTGAGGATTCGCGGGATGTATTTCGAGAATTTCTCCTGGCAGGGCCTATAGTGAGTTTTTCGGGAAAAAAGAGGCGAAGGATCAGGAAAATCACGGGAAAAGCGCAGGATAATGCGTATTCCACTCGGCAAGGATGAGGCCCGCTTCCATCATAGGGATTCAAGCGGGATAAACTCGTCATGTTCCAGGATCCCGTTCCAGCAATCATTTACCGGATCCGGGCACTTCTGGAAAAGTGGAAAAAATTAGGGTAGGGTCAGAATCTGGGCTTCCGGTGTTTCGGAAGGCATTCCTGACAGTAAACCGGTCTCCCCTCAGTGGGTTTGAACGGGACTTCGCACTCTTTGCCGCAATCTGCACAGATGACCTTTGTCATTTCTCTGGGTCCGAACGATCTCGGGCCACCAAAACGTCTTCCTTCCATCGATGTTGCTCGTGCAGGGTGTTAATCTGCAGATACATATCGGGGCGCTTAGTATAAGAGGTAATGTGAGGGTTCCCGGGATTTTCCGCGAAAGTTACCCCGGGCAGGGCCGGATGTGATGGTCTCGGGAAAAAAGGAGAACCATCCTGATAGTCATGACGGTCCCTTTGGTATTCACAGGACTTCCTCATGAAAATCAGCAACAATCATCCGCACGGATCAGAGGATTGCCTGAATCCGGGGAATTACGCGAAAAGTGGAAAAATTTGAGATTTGGGATCAGAACCTGGGCTTCCGGTGCTTCGGAAGGCATTCCTGACAGTAAACCGGTCTCCCCTGGGTAGGCTTGAACGGGACTTCGCACTCTTTGCCGCAATCTGAACAGATTGTCTTTGTCATTTCTCTGGGTCCGAAGGATCTCGGGCCACCAAAACGTCTTCCTTCCATTGATGATACTCTTGCAGGTTGTTACGCTGCACATATCAATGGGGTTCGCAGGAATAAAAGCCTTTGCGCCAATCCCGACGAGGTATCGCGGGAAATCATCGAGGGGCGGGAGGTATGCGGTTCCCGCGCGGAAAAAGGGAAGGGGAGGCGTTTTTCCCGCCTGTCACTCCACGATCCGGTTCTCCGAGAACCGGTCCTCGTCCGCCAGCAGGAACTCGCCGCTCATGGAGAGGCTGCCCTTCGGGCAGATGTCGTTGCACTGGGAGCAGAAGATGCACTGGGTAACCCAGATGCGGACCCGCTTTGTCTCCTGCAGGAACTCGATGGCGTTGGCCGGGCAGACCTTCAGGCAGAGGGTGCAGCCGGTGCAGCACTCCCGGTCGTAGGCGATCCTGCCCCGGAACCTGGGAGGGATGGCCACGGGAGGGTTGAGCGTGGCCTTCCCCTCCCCCACCATCTTCAGGAACTCGGTCACCGAGGGCGGGAGGTAGGTGGCTGGGAAGGGGTTCGTGACAGGCTTCCGGAAGAGCTGCCGGAGCAGCTCCGGGATCATGGGGAGGCCGGCCATGGCTACGCCACCCCCGCGAGACCCGCGTCCGCGATGAGCAGGATCAGGCCGAAGATCCCGATGGCTCCCAGGTACATCCAGTAGCCGCTCACCACCTGGTTGATCCGGAACCGGGCCACCCCCACCCGGAGCAGGATGACCGCAAGGAAGAGGATGAGAAAGACCTTGGCCGCAAAGAAGGCCAGGTCCAGGCCAAGGGCTGCGATGCCGCCGAGGTGGAAGAGGGGCGAGAGGTTCCAGGGCAGGAACATGGCGACCGTGAGACTGCCCATGACAATCGTCTTCACGCCCAGGGAGAGGGTGAAGAGTGCCAGGTTCCGGCCCGAGTACTCCAGGAGCAGGCCGCCGGCCAGCTCCGTCTCGGCCTCGGGGGTGTCGAACGGGATCCGGGAGACCTCGCCGGGGATGACGAGCATCACGAGCACGAGGAGGAAGAGCGCCCCGATGAGCCCGAGCGGCCCCACCACCGACCAGATGGGGACACGGGTCAGGGTGAGGAGGGAGAAGGGTGTCGCAAGGCCGGCGATCCCCAGGCGCCAGGCCACGCCGATGATGGCCACCGCGAAGGGGAACTCGTAGGAGATCATGGTCACCATCTCCCGCTGCGCACCCACCGTGGCGTAGGGGGAACCCGAGGAGAACCCGCCGGCCACGAAGGCAAGCGCCGGGACTGTGAGCAGGTACATGACCAGCACCAGATCACCGAAGCGCCCGAGCACCGGGGCGAAGGGCCCCACCGGCAGGTAGAGGAGGATCACAAGCGACGAGGCGAGTGCCGCGAGCGGCGCCGCGTTGAAGAGCCACGGGATGGCGTTCTCGGGGACGATGGACTGCTTCACCAGCAGCTTGCGGAGATCGGTGAAGGGCTGGGTGAGGGGCGGGCCGATGCGGGCCTGCATCCGGGCGGCGAGTTTCCGGTCCACGCCCATGATCAGGAGGCCGGCAACGATCCCGTACGCGGAGACCAGGATGGCCCCGAGCACGATCTTCCCGACAGAGACGCAGAGGCTCATGCCTGCAGCCTCCTTGTCTTCTCCACCGAGAGGCGGTGGAGGTCCTCCTTGGTCATGATTGCCCGGCCGGTGCCCCGGACGATGGCCACCCGGTCCGTGCAGGAGAGGCACGGGTCAATGGAGGCCACGATGATGGGGATGTCGGCGATCTGCTCCCCTTTCAGCATCGGGATCCAGGACATCAGGTTCGAGTAGCTGGAGGCTTTCACCTTCCAGGTGGTGGGGGACTCCTTTGCGTCCATCCGGACGTAGTGGAGCACCTCGCCCCGGGGCGCCTCGTGGCGGCCCACGGCCTCGCCCTTC
>JAJRCY010000140.1 GCA_028678715.1 Methanomicrobiales archaeon
GGTGCTGGCCGAACACCACGGCCCGGTGGACCTGCTCACGGCGAACCGGACTGACCTCCTCCGGGTGCCAGGGATTGGCCCGCGAACGGCAGAGAGGCTCGTTGCAGCGAGGGCCCGGGGCGAGGTCCGGGATCTCAGGGACTGTGCCGCCTTCGGCGTGAACCTTCACCGGGCGGTACCCCACCTGGTCCTGGGCGGGAGGTCCCCGGCCCAGCGGCCCCTCTCGGATTTCCCGGTGTAAAAAGATCACTTCCGGAACGTCACGCCGTCGAAGGACGCCACCAGCCGTTCCCCGGCCCTCACCGTGACCCGGTACAGGGCGGTGCGGTCCGTCTCGCCCAGGAACTCGGCCACCGCCTCAAGGGGACCGGTGGCCGGCGCCATGAAGGTGATGTATACCGATGTGGCCACCTGCATCTCCTCCTGGTTGGCAGCGATGGCAAAGGCCTGGTCGGCGAGAGAGAAGATGGCGCCGCCGTGGATCACGCCATGGGGGTTCTCCTTCCCCTCCGGGGCCATCGTGACCCGGGCTCCTCTGGGCCAGACTTCGGTGATCTCCATGCCCATGAGGCGGGCAAAGGGGCTCCCGTTGAAGGCCGCCACCCTCTCCCGCACCCGGTGGGTGAGATCATTCCCTGCAGACTGATGAATTTCGTCCATCTGCCACCGTCCGTCAGCGGTACTCCTGCCGCGTGTACTGGTACTTCGTGGATTCCCCGCCGTGGTACACGATGTACAGCCACCGGTACAGGGAGCGGAGCGTGCCGAACTGCTGGTAGCGCCGCATGGAGAACCCCACCTTCAGGGCGGGATCCAGCACCACCCGTCCCTGCTGCTTCATCCGGAGCGCGATCTCCAGGTCGTCCCCGGCGTCGATGGTCCGGTACATGCCGGCCCTGATGAAGGCTTCCCGGTCAAAGGCGGTGTTGCACCCCAGGGTATAGGAGAGGGTGCGGGTCCAGTACCCGAGGCGCGAGAAGGTGTTGGCCAGGGCGAGGGCGAGATGGTTGCGGATACCCTTTTCCCGGGGATAGACCGTGCCGTAGAGCTGGACCGGGCGGTATCGCTCGAAATCGGCCAGGATCCGCTCCAGCCAGTCCGGCGGGACCACGCAGTCTGCATCGGTGGTGGCCACGATCTCCCCCCGGGCCCGGAGGATGCCATCGTTCCGGGCGCCGCCGACCTTTGCCGAGGTCTGGATGAAGACCAGGTCCGCCAGGGGTGCCGCCAGCTCCCGGGTGCGGTCCTGCGAGTTCCCGTCCACGACGATCAGCTCGTACTGGTCCCTAGGGATCGTCTGGCGGTTCAGGGATTCCAGGCAGGCAGTGATGTTCGCCTCTTCGTTGTAGGCAGGGATGACGACAGAGATCATGGCCCGGACAGCTCCCTGTACAGCTCAGCGTGGCGCTTCGCAATAAGCCTGATGTCGTAGGGTTCGGTGGCCGCCCGGGCCTTCTCGCCGGAGAGGCGCCACCGCTCCCGGGACTGGACCAGGTCCTGCGCATCGTCCAGGCCCTCGAAGAATGCGATGGTGTCGCCGAAGATCTCCCGGAACTCGGGGATCCCCCGGGCCAGGACCGGGAGGCCGCTCGCAAGAGCCTCCAGGATGACGAGTCCGAAGGTCTCGGCGTGGGAGGGCATGAAGAAGAGGTCGGCCCCGCTGTACGCCTCCATGATGTCCGGGATGAAGCCCGTGAAGATCACGTTCTCGTGGGTCTTCTTCTTCTCCCGCCGGATCCGGAGGTAGTCCTGGGAGAGGGGGCCGTAGGGGAACCCCCCGACCCAGACCCAGATCAGGTCCGGGACCCGTTCGGCGAGATCCAGGAAGTCGTAGATGCCCTTCCGGGGGGTCTGCTGGCCCACCGTGAGTACCACCGTCTCGTCCTCGTCCACCCCGAGGGCTGCCCGGAACGCACGCCGTTTTGCCTCAGATCGCTGGAAGAAGGCCCGGTCCACGCCGTTCGGGATCATGGTGGTGGGGATACCGGGGAGCATCGCCCGCACGTCCCGGTCGCAGGGGTCAGAGACGGTGATGATGTGATCAAAGCCGCGGTAGATGGGGGGGTAGAGCCGGTTCACGAGACCGCTGGAGGCGATGTTCCCGACGTTGGTATGGGGGGTGGAGTGGGCGGTGAGGAGCCGAACCCCTTTCGTGTAGGTGCGGTACAGAAGGGCCAGGGGGCCAAAGGTGTGGAAATGGGCCACGTCCACGTCCCGCCGGGGGGAGTTCCAGGAGGCCTGGATGTCCCCGCCCGGCAGGTTCCGGTAGATCATCTTCGCGACCGTGGAGCAGCCGATGTACTTGAAGACCAGGAAGTCCTCGACGATGAAGTTCACGCGCATGGGACTTGCTCCGCGAAGTCGATGGCGCCCCGGATGCAGGCATCCATATTCAGGTATTCGAACCGGGCGAACCGGCCCAGGAGGTCGATTCCCCGGGCCTCGACGTGGTCCCGCACCACCCGGATATTGTGCAGGTAGTCCAGGTCATAGATCACGTAGGCGTAGGGTTCCCGTTCCACCCGCGAATACACCACCGCGTCAGGGGAGGGGAGGATCCCCATCCGGCAGAGCCCCGCGACCACGTGATCCACCAGCTGGCGGCCGGTCATGGACGCCACCGGGTCCCCTTCCCGGAACGTGATCTCGGAGAGAATCGAGGCATGCCCCTCCGGAGCCACGGCATCGCTGTAGTTGGACGGGAACGAGATGCGGTTGAACTGGCCCAGGTCCTTCTCAGGGACGTACATCCAGGAGATCGGCGGTACCGTGCCCCGGATGCCCAGGGAGACCGAGAAGAGGGAGTTGTACTTCAGGTTCCTGCAGGCTTCCTGAACCGGGTCCGGGACGTCCGCAAGGCAGGGGAGAAGGGCCTGGAGCGGGATCGTGGAGACGACGCGGTCCGCCCTGATGGTCTCCTTCCCATCGGACACGAGATACTCATCACCTTCCTGGCGGACGGACCGTACCGTACATCCTGTAGTGATCTGCTTCTCAAGCGGGGCCGCGATGGCCCTGACCATCGCCTCGATGCCGCCCCGCGCGGGGTACGAGAAGACCGCCTGGTGCGCGTACCCCACGGTCGGGATCCCGATGGCGGCCCGGATCACGTCCTCCACCGGCGGCCGGGGGATCCTCCCCTCCACCCAGTGGGTGGACATCTCCTCCAGGGGATACTTCCAGATCTTCTCGTTGTACGGGACCAGGTAGCAGTCTGCGATCCCCTTCCCGAAGGTCTGCTCGATCCATTCCCGGAAATTGGCGGGAGGGGGGACCGTACCCTTCTCGTGGGCGATGAGTGCCTGGATGAAGCCGTGGATGCAGGCATAGAGGTCCTCCTTCGGCAGGGCATACAGGCCGTTCTCGAACGGGTACGGGACCTCCCTTCCCCTGTAAAAGACGACGGTGTTCCGTTCCCGCACCGTCCGGTTCTCTCCCAGCACTCCCTGCATGAAGGCGAGGGCGCCCCCATCGCGGGAGAAGATGATGTGGGAGCCGCCGCGGTCAAAGGTGAACCCCTGCTCGGTGCGGGACCGGCAGAGACCGCCGATCTCCTCCTCCCGCTCCAGCACCACCACGTCATGCCCCTTTTCGTGGAGGAGCCGGGCAACGGTGACACCGGAGA
>JAJRCY010000141.1 GCA_028678715.1 Methanomicrobiales archaeon
GGGACATGGAGCGGATCGGGGTAAAGACCCTCACCGCTGCGGAGATGGGGAGGTTTCTCTCCCCATCCTGAGGGTTGTTCCCCCGTACAGATCACCGTCGCGGGATCGGGACCCCCCGCGATGCCGGGGATTGACCCTCCCGGGCTCTCTCCACCGCAACGCTTATGGCCCCCACGGATCCCCATCCCCACTGGGGAACCGCATGGCCATCACATGTACGATCAGGAGAGTGCTCCGGGCACAGCCGACGGTGGAAGGGGCCGGTGTCCACCTAAAAAGGGTCTTCGGGTTCCACGAGGTGCCTGACCTGGATCCTTTCCTGCTGCTCGATGATTTCCACTCCGATGATCCCGCCCTCTACCTGCCGGGTTTTCCCTGGCACCCCCATCGGGGGATCGAGACCATTACCTACGTGCTGCAGGGGAAGGTGGCGCACGGCGACAGCCTGGGGAACCGGGGCACCATCGGCGAGGGGGAGGTCCAGTGGATGACCGCGGGGAGCGGGATCATCCACCAGGAGATGCCGGCAGGCGACCGTGATGGTGTCCTGTGGGGCTTCCAGCTCTGGGCCAACCTCCCTGCCCGTGAGAAGATGCGGGAACCACGGTACCGGGAGGTGAAGGCGGGCGAGATCCCGGTGGTGGAGCGGGAAGGGGGCATGAGGGCGAGGATCATTGCCGGGTCGCTGGACGGGGTGCAGGGCCCGGTCCGGGACGTGGTCACTGACCCTTCCTATATGGATATCACCATGCCTCCGGAGACCCGTGGTACCCTCCCGGTGTCACCGGGATCCACTATAGCCGCCTATGTGATCGGGGGCAGCGGTCGCTTTGATCCCCGCGAGGACCCCTATGCCTTCGAGGTGCGGGGGGCGAATTACTTTGACCTGGAGAGGAGTGCCGAGATCGGGCCCGAGACCCTGGTCCTGTACGGGGATGGCGACACCCTGGCGATCGCTTCAGGCAGGGACGGGCTCCGGTTCCTGATGATGGCAGGGAAGCCCCTCAGTGAACCGGTGGCCTGGTACGGGCCGATCGTGATGAATACGCAGGAAGAACTGCGGGTCGCTTTCGAGGAGTACCGTGCCGGGACCTTTCTCAGGCACCGGCCTTCCGGCGATGGGGGGATCACCCCGAAGCCGCGCCCTTCCCGGAGGAAGTGAGATCTCACCGGCGGGGACGTGGGGGAACGATCCCCGCCGGCCTGGTCTCAGATGCTCGGGAGCGGACGGGGGTGGAAAGGGCCACCCCTCCGGGAAGGATGGTTCACCCTGCATCATTGCCTGCGGGGATCCCGATGCAGACACGGGGATCCTGCCCTTCAGCCGGGCTCCGGGGAATCCCTGACCCCTTCCCAGAACCCGAGGAGGGCACGCTCGACCCGGTCCCTGAGATCCCGGAGCCGGGCGCTTCCCGGTGCAGGTACCTCATCCGGAGAAGTTCCTTCGAAGAGAGCCCGGTTCACTTCGAGCTGGATCCAGGGGACCCCCCGGCGCCAGAAGTGCATGATGCAGACGAATCCCCCGGCAAAGGGATCATTGAGCCGCACGGCCCCGGGCAGGGGGAACTCCCGGACAAACTCGCGGGAAAGGGCCTGCAGCCATGCCGGAGGGCAGGTCGTCAGCCTGCCGGGGAGAGGATTCCCCTCCGCGTCTCCGTTGTTCCCCAGGCAGATGAGGGGCCGCTTCCGTCCCGCATCCCGGTGGGCGGGCGGACCCACGGGGAGCATCGTATGGCAGTCGATCCCGATCCGGACACGACCTGTATCGATTGTCCGGTCGATGCCATCGTGGTACGGGAAGTAGTGCCGGAGTAATATCCGGTGGATCAACGGGGGATCGGGGAACCTTCCCTCCCGGTACACTGCCCTTCCGTCCACGGTGCGGGTCTTCACCACGCCGTCAGGATGCCCCGGCGCGAGATGGTACGGGGGGCGGTTCAGATCCACGGCGAGGCGGGAGATGGAGGTGGTGGCCACCGCCTCCACCGTCCGCGAGAGATCAAAGATCCCGAGAGAGCAGGGATCCGAGTAATGGAGGAGATCCTTCGCCGAGAGCGCCACGCGGTCCTGCAGCTCCTGCGGCACTTCCACGCCCCCATGGGGAATGGAGATGAGGAATGGGATGCGGCTCATGGGAGGAGACTTCTCCCCTGGTGATACCGCAGCCCTGCCTCCCCTTCCCTGAGGTGCGGGCTGCAGGGTCCAGGAGAGTGAGGACTTCCGAAGGACACCGGGGGCCTTCCTTCCTCCTCACTCCCGGAGACCGGTGCACCGCCAGTTCACTTCGGCGGTACCCGTCATCTCATTCACCACGCAGGCGGGAGCGCAGCCTGCCTTCGGTTCCGAAGGGGTGAGGTCGATCCACCAGGTGCGGGTGAACTCATTGTACAGGGGTGTGCCGGTGAGAGTCCCCACGCCCATACACTCGCTCTCCTTCGCACGCGCCAGGGCCTGGTCGGCAGTCATCTTCGTGCCGTTCCCCGGTTCAGCCACGCAGTAGCCGAGGGCATCAGCGATGTCCGGCGGCATGCGGCACGTATATCCTGCAGGGCAGCCGAAACCGGCAATCCCGCCACACTCGCAGAGCGCCTCGCACATGGCGGTGCAGACCACGCCTGGTTTTCCGGCGTTCTCCAGCTGGCACCGGCTGGAGCACTCGTTCCAGTGCCCCCGTGCTGCGGTGCAGAGGGCTTCGGTCATCTGGCCCCCGATCACTTCGGTGAACGTGGGCCCGCCGGGCACCCGGCACTGCCGGGGATATCTCTCCATGACCGGGTAGCCGGCCGCCACGCACTCCTCGAACGAACCAATGGCAGATGCTTCGCCGCACGCCTCCTCCCATACCCGAATGCATCTCCCCTCGGATTCGCACCAGGTGTAGCCGGCACCTATCAGGCACCCGTGCCTGTCCCGGTCTCCGAAAATGGGATCCTGCCGGGTGCACCCTGCAGCAAGGATGCCCATGCAGACGATCAGGGTAGCAAGGATCAGGAATCGCAGCTTCTTCATCCATTTCACCTTCCCGGAAAGGATACACTCCCGAAAGAAAGAGGTTTGCGGTTCCCGGGCACTGCAGAGCGGAAAGGGCCATCCCCGCAGATCCGGGAGCACAGGATCAGGGTGGGTTTGCCCCCTGCGGGTTCCATTCACCCGCGAGAAGCAGCAGCGGGGGAACCGCAAGGTAGACGAATGTCGTCCCGCCCACGCCGGATACGGCCAGCAGTATCCCGGCGAGGGAGATCCCGGGGAGGACCAGGTTCCTCCGGAGACCCCTGGCGATGCCGGAGTCGGTCACCTGGGGGGCAACCAGGCGCCGCCCCTCCGTGGCGTAGAGCCACTGCAGGAACAGGAAGCCCCCGATGGCGAAGAGGTTCACCTCGAAGATGATGGAGGCAAGGGCGATACTGGGGTAATCACCCACCAGATCTGCGGAGAAGGGGACCAGTGCCACGAAGAGGAGAAAGGAGATGTTCAGCCAGATCATCTTCCTGTCCACGAACCTGAGCGCATGGAACTGCATGTGGTGGCCCACCCAGAACCCGGCAAGGGCTGCAAAGGCAATCACGTAGTGGAGAAAGCCGGGGATGTTCTCGACAATGATCCGGGCCA
>JAJRCY010000142.1 GCA_028678715.1 Methanomicrobiales archaeon
ACCGAGGTGGTGAGCCAGCGGACCAAGCAGAAGAAAGGGGTCTTCGGCTCGCTGCGGGACTCCCTGAAGAAGAAGGGGCCCACCGAGCAGGTGCTTCTCGGGGAAGACAAGTCGGCGAAGATCATCGCACTCGTCCGGAGGGCCATGCTGGGCCGGCTCACACTCCCCTGCGACTACTCCTCCGCAGAGAGGGCCCTCGTGCTCATCGCCGGGCCGCCTGAAGAGATGGACCGGAAGGGTGTCGAGAAGGCCAAGTCCTGGGTGGAGGAGAACATCGCGGGTATCGAGGTCCGGGGGGGAGACTACCCGGTGGACTCCAACTATATCGCCGCAGTGGTGGTGCTGGCCACTGTCGGCAATGCTCCCCGGATCCGGGAACTCCTTGAGATCGCGAAGGAGACCAAGGAGGATGCCATCAAGGCGAAAGAGAAGAAGGCAGCAATGTTTGACGAGGATATCGAACCGCTGTTCGAGTGAGGGAGTGAGCAATGAGAAGGGGCACCATCCTTTTTATCATCATGGTCATCGCCGTATGCGTGGCCCAGGCAGGATCCGCATTGAAAATGGATAACCTTGAGATCACGCCAGCCGGCGATCTCCAGCTCGGTGACCCGGTCACCGTGCGGGGAATCGTGGACCTGGGATCCGACACCTTCACGGAGAGCAACAAGCTGGAGTTCTACACCCAGCTGGACAGACCCACCGTGCACTGGGAGTGGGCGATCGGCATTGACGACAAGTATCCCCCTGTCACCACCGGAGGTGGACAGTATCTCAATATCCAGGGGTGGCTGCTCTCCTATAAGGAGGGGACCCGTATCAAGGTGCAGGTGACCATGGACGGGGTGGTGCCGATGACCATCCCGTCGGGGGAGCTGGTGGTCTTCCGGGTCCGGGAGCTGGACGAGGATGAGGAGGTCGTCGGAACCGAGGTGCTCAGGGAGAAGAATGTCTTCAACCCGGCCGAATTCACCCAGCAGATTGCTACGATGGAAGAGAGCCTGGTATCCCTGAAGGCCGACATCGATGCAAAGGCCGCAGCCGGCATCAGCGTGGGGGATGCCCAGACCTACTATAACGAGGCGGACGATGCCATTTCCAGTGCTAAAAGTGCAACGGGTGCAGACGTGGCAGGGTACCTCAGCACCGCCGAGAATGCCATCAGCGAGGCCACCACAGCCATGGACCAGGCCTGGGCACAGCAGACCATTGACCAGGCCCAGCAGGTGATCGACAGCGTCATCGGCCTCTACAACGAGTTCACCGTGAACCGGTCCCTGAAGGCCTCGGATTCCCGGCTGGTCCCCATCACCAACAAACGCGACATCGCCATCAGTTCCCTCTCGAATGCCAAGGACCAGCAGGCTGCCGGCTCCTATGCCTCGGCCCGGGCCAAGGCCATCGATGCCAGGACCAGGGCCGACGAGGCCTGGAACCTCTCCCTGGACCTGAAGAAGGAGCTGGACAGCGGGTTCTCCTTGGGCTTCGACCTTGGCGGACTCCTCCTCCCCGTGGCTATCGTGCTCCTTATCGTCATTGTCGTCGGCGGTGTCTATTACTGGAAGAAGTACCGCACCTGGGACGAGCTGGGGTAATCCCCCGCGGTCCCTGTTTCTTTTCTCTCCTCGCTCGCGGTTATCCTGGGACGAGAGTACCGGTAGGCTCGGGGGGCCCCGTCCTCCTCGCCGTGGGACCCCGCCCGATGAGGATAGGGTGAGCCGAGGTTCATATCAGATCTGCGAAAGGGGTCTGCGCTTTTCATTCTGACGGGAGGGGGCTCTGCCCCCTCCCGGTCCCTCACCCGATGAGGATAGCCGTTCTTCAGTCTGCGTAACAGGATGAATCAACGGTCCTTGAAAACCGCGGGGGATGCCCACGCGGTGGGGGCGGAGCCCCCAAGAGCGTACCAGCAGTACGAAGCGATCAATTGACACCTGCACTGCATGATCAATGACAACCGAGTGGGTGCGGCAGGGGCGGACCCCCCGAGATCACACGTTCTTCCGGCGGGAAACCGGAGACTCTTCCAGACACGGAATGATATGAGAAGAAATGGATACCAGAGGAGAGGGGATGGGCGTCTCCCCGGCTTATTCCGCACGGGTGAAGATATCCAGGTTCATGGAGCCGATCTTCCCGTCCCTCAGGAAATAGTATTCCAGCACCCGGTGCTCGTTGTCGTACCAGCTGAACCAGTAGTTCAGGCGGTAGGTACGCTTCTCGTAGCCGGGGAGCGATGTGTACGACTCGGCATCGTAGGCGATCACCATATCGTAATCATTGTGCAGGATGGTATCCTCATCCACCCGCTGCCCATAGTAGGAGAGCTTCTTCCCCGCATCTCCGCGGAAATACCAGGGCAGGGGCCAGTAGTTGCGGGACGCGATGGCCACCCTGTCTGCTCCCTCGATCTGGGCCATCACCTCCCGCATCTGCTCGGAGTTCTGGACCTGCACGATGGGCTCGTTCACGTCTGCCGGGACAAAGGCCACGTGCCAGGTGCAGAGGACGAGAAATATCGTGGAGGCCACTGCAATGAGGGCTTTCCTGTCAGTCATTCGATACACGGCCACAAAGACCATCGGCAGCAGCTGGTGGATGATCAGCCAGGGGACCTTCTCCCCGATGTAGCCGTAGGCGGCCATGGTGAGGATCATCCAGAGGATGCAGAACCGGGCGAACTCTTCCTGCTTCAGGTTCCGGACTCCCGCATCCATCTGCGAGAGGGAGCGGGATACCAGATCTGCCATGCCGGGTTCCGACCTCCGGCCCCGGATGCGGTCTGCAATCCGACAGAGTGGGGAGTCGCGGCTCCATTCGGATGCCAGGAACTGGGCCGTCCCGTAGATGGCCAGGAGAAAGATGGGAGCTTCGTAGAGGAGGAAGAGCAGGACATAGAAGTAGAAGGGCCCGCAGAGCCTGCACTGCTCGTGCATGGCGGTCCAGTGCTCCAGCGCGTTCAGGGCACCCGTGAAGAGGATCTCCGGATGCATCCCCAGCGAGGAGTAGAATATGGCGGTGATGCCCACGACGGCGATCGCAAACCCCGCGAGGTGGATCTTCCATGCCTTCGGGAGGTGAAACTTCTCCTGCCAGAGGGCGACGACCACATACAGGGCGAAGATGACCAGGATGAGGGGGAACTCCTCCTTGTTGCACAGTCCTCCGGCAGCCCCCAGTGCCGCGAGAATGGCATACCGGCCCTTCCCGGTGTCCAGGTACAGAAAGAGGGCGACAAGGAGCAGCATCGTGAAGAAGAGCATGAAGATGTCGTGCCGGAGGAACCGGGAGAAGTAGACCATGTCCGGCGAGAGTGCCAGGAAGAGGGCTGCGACGAGCGTCTCCCTCCGGCCCAGGAATCCATGGCGCTGGAGCGGCAGGAGGAGCAGGATGACGAGACAACCCAGGAGCGAGGGGACCAGCCGTGCCACCAGGTCGCTCTCGCCGAAGAACGAGAACATCCCCGCGGTCACGTAGTACAGCAGGGGACCGTGGTACGAGGGATCGTAGGACCAGATCCCCTCGTGGAGGAGCCGGAACGAGAACCAGGCATGGATGGCCTCGTCATGGTGGAAGAGCTTGAGA
>JAJRCY010000143.1 GCA_028678715.1 Methanomicrobiales archaeon
CCCATGGTCTCGATGTCCAGGAACAGGGGGTCCCAGCCCCGGTGCAGGCAGGCCGTCCGGAGGAGCGCGGGGTGGGAGCGCGGATACCAGCGGGCGACCCATTCCAGCACCTCCCGGGGATCGGCGGAGTCCAGCACCTCCAGGCACCGCTGCGCCGCGCTGCCAAACCGCCGGTGCGGAAGCAGGTCCCGGATGGTTGCGTAGCCCCGGGCCCGCAGGAGCCGTTCGGTGGCAGGACCGATCCCCTCCACCAGCGTGAGATCTGCCTGCAGCCGGGCCTTCACGCCGGCCGGGGATGGGAGCTGCATCTCCAGCGGGTGGCTGCTCGGGATCCGGAAGGCAGGGCCGCAGGGGGTCTCCACCTCATCCCCGGAGAAGAGTTCCTCAGGGGTGATACCCCGGTGCTCCTCCAGAAGATGCGCCTTCAGCGCCTGGGCTTCGCGATATTCGGAGGTGAAGAGGAAGGAGTCCAGGAAGCTGGTCCGGAACATGTCCCCGTCCGGAACTACCTGGTACTCGGGCACGGCATCCAGCCGTTCCCGCCATGCCTCTCCCAGCCGTTCCAGGGATGCGGAGAACACCGGTGATCACGACACCGGTGGGAAGCGGTTCTTTTTACGGTTCGGGATGCAGGGCGAAAGTAAAGGGATTCCACTGAACCGGTGCGGAAGATGAAACGAGGCGAGAGAATACCGATTCTGGCGAAATGGAACCGCCATGAACGAAATTTCCCCGGGTATGGGCCTTCCCTGCACAGTACTTTGTTTATCAAAACAATTTCTATGGCCCGATAGGTATATCTAGCCATGATTTACATACAATAAGCTAGAAGAGACAGTTCTCATTGTATTTCAAAAAGGCAAGGCATAAATAGTATAAGCGTATAATAGGTTTTTGCTACGGAGATGACCAGAATGACTCAGCAGACCAACTCCCCCCGAATCCCTCCCTTCAATCCCACCCCCTGCGGCAGACGGTGCGGCGACCCGCCCGAAACGCGGTCCCCGCGTGCCCGGTCATGTTCCATCTCCCGAGTCTTCCACGTAGCACTGCTGGTTTCATTCCTCCTGGTCACTCTCCCCACTGTAGCAGGCGCCTCCACCCTGGTGACGACCACTGAGACCGCCACTAACACCTACAATCTGGGAAGCGGCGGTACCTATAATAATCATACCCAGTCGATGAAGGCGGCCGGTACCGGTATCGACCGGATCGCCATTAACCTGGCCCGCTTTAACACAGGCACATATACCCTGAACGTAATTGTCCGCGTGAGGGCCTCAATTAACGGACCTGACCTGGCGACGGCCACCATCACCCCTTCCATGGTCCCCAGTCAAACCCCCACCTGGGCGGAGGTTTCTGTAAACGCGGAGGGGATCCTCACCGAAGGTCAAACGTTTTATGTGGTGATGGATACCGTCGTAAGTGGTGGGACAAAATACTACCTCGCCGAGCATAACAGAGGAAATCCGTACGCGGATGGCCAGCTCTACCGATTGAGTACCCATGTCTCCGAACCAACCTACGACTTCCTGATAAAGGTCTGGTTCACGTCGCCCCCGGTCGCCGCGTTCACCGCCACTCCCCTTTCAGGCACCGCACCGCTTGAGGTCACCTTCACGGACCAGTCCACCAACTCCCCCACCTCCTGGTCCTGGAACTTCGGTGACAGCACCACCTCCACCTCCCAGAACCCGTCCCATACCTACAGCGCTGCCGGTACCTATACCGTTACCCTCACCGCCACCAATGCTGCCGGAAGCGATGGTGAGACCAAGACCGACTACATCACCGTGACAGAGGTAACGCCAACCGCAACCCCTACTCCCACTCCCACCCCGACGCCAACACCGACACCGACACCCACCCCCACTCCGACGGTGACCCCGACACCGACACCCACGCCGTCGGTGATCAACACCTCGAGCCTGAGCCTGTCGGCGTCTGCGGACCTCACCTCCGTGCGGCGCGGGGATCTCGTGAACATCACTGTCGAGATGACCGGCTGGAACTCCCTGAAGGCTGACAGTATCGTGCTCCTGGACCGGAGCGGCGATTCCATGTACTCCTGCATGGCACGGGATGCCAGCTGGAACTGCCTTGGGACCCGGTGGGACTACGCCAAGGAGGGCGCCGAGACAATGGTCACCAACCTGAACACCCAGAACAGCAAGTACGCCCTCTTCACCTTCTCCACACGGGGGAGGATGGAGCACTCCTTTGTCTCCAGCCCCTGGCCCATCAACAACACGCTGGCAAACATGTCCTATGAGCCCTGGAACTCCACCCTGATACCCTACAGCGGGCCGGGGACCGGCGGCTACGCGGGCACCTCCAACCTCCGGGACGGGCTGTACAAGACCATCACCGAGCTGAAGGACAGTGCCCAGACCGGCAGCCAGCGGGCGCTCGTCGTTTTCACTGACGGCGAGTTCAACTACTACGGCAACCCCCTGGCCTGGGGGAGGGGCTATCCCATGACCACCAAGATCCGGAATTACTGGTGGGGGAATACCGGGTGCGGCAACATGTTCAACGGCGGTAACTATACTCTCACCGGCTCCCGCCCGGGCCCCAGCGACTGGGAGATCTGGGAGGACCGGATGGTCTGGCCCAGGACCTCCTCGCGGCTCCTGTTCCCGATCAATGACTACCTGTACTACAATGACCTGCAGGGCTACCTGAACTTCACCGGCTTCGACTTCGTGGCCTCCAACCAGTGTGCCCAGTCCATCGATCCGCTGGCCCTCTGGTTCCCCCAGTCTGCCGGTGACTGGCCCTCCAACCCGATGGGGCACGATCACCCCAATATCGAGCAATACGGGACCACGGACTACCAGATCGAGGTCTGTGATCCCAGCTGGCCGTACATCGATGAGTTCGGTGTGGAGCACGGGAACTGCGCCCTCACCGAGCAGAACATGTCCATCTACGCCCGGAACAACGGCATCCGGATCTACACGGTGGTCATCTCCACCACCGCGGACCTGAACACCGGCGTCCCCACGTCGATCTCTTCCAGCGACGACATCATGAAGATCCTCTCCCTCTCGACCGGCGGGAAGTACTACCCGGTCCGGGACCACGCGGCCCTGCTGGCAGCCATCGCCGACATCAACCGGGAGGTGAGCAACGCCGCCACGGACGACCTGACCATGGACCTCTCGGACATGGATGTGGAGGTGAATGACGGACTCACCCCCAACACCGCCAGCCAGGTCTTCGGCCACGTGCACCGGGACGGTATCTCCACCACCATCCACAGCTGGAAAGCCAATGGACAGGACCTGGTCTCCAAGTACACCCTGCTGGGGGGCAGCGACTGGAACGGCGGCCACACCCTCCACTACAATATCGGGGACCTGGCCGTGGGCGATACCTGGCAGACCGTCTATACGATCCAGCCAGGCGTCCGGGGCACCATCAGCGTCTTTGGGAACACGTCGAAGGTGACATTCGGTGAGGGGACCACCTTCGCCCTCCCCGAGACCACCATCAACGTGGAGAATGCTCCGCCCGTCTTTGACGAGGTGGGAGCGATGACCATGGACATCCATGATACCCTTGTCTTCACC
>JAJRCY010000144.1 GCA_028678715.1 Methanomicrobiales archaeon
TCGGGGAAGCGATCCGCCTGAACCGGAAGACCATTGCCATCACCGAGATCGGCAAGTATCTCAGGTCGAAGGGGCTCGCGGTCGAGACCATGAACCTGGGGGGGACCATCACCGTCGACGGGGTCTCCTTCACCATGACCCCTGCGCTGCACTCCTCCGGGCTGGAGTCCTGCGGGTTCGGGTTCTACGGCGGCACCGCGTGCGGGTTCGTGGTGGGGATGAACGGTGTCCGGGTCTACCATGCCGGGGATACCGCCCTCTTCTCGGACATGAGGCTCATCGGCGAACTCTACCAGCCTGATGTGGCGCTCCTTCCCATCGGCGGCCGGTTCACCATGGGGCCGAAGGAGGCGATGATGGCCGCGAACCTGGTCGGTGCGCCCACTGTTATTCCCATCCACTACAACACATGGCCTGCCATCACCCAGGATGCAGCCCTGTTCCGGAAGGCCATCGAGCGCACCACCGACCTGAAGGTGGAGGTGCTGCGGCCAGGGGGGAGCCTGGAGCTGCCAGTTTCCCGGTAGGCAACTGAACGGAACAGGAATCACCGGGCTCTGCCCGGTTCGCTGCAGACCCTTCCTGTGGATGAGGGCGCCGGGGTGGTGCGGTTCGGGCAATCCGGTTCAGGAGGCTGTTCCCTCCTCCGGCCTCCCCTCACATGCCCCGGTAATGGGTGCGGAGATGGGTCGCGTCGGCAAAGGTCTCCTCGAGATCCACCTCCGGGGGCACATAGGGTTTCAGCTTCGTGGAGAGGATTTCCCGGATCGCCTCCGTCATCTCCGGCGTCCTGTAGGTGAGGAGCGCCCGCTGTTCGTCATCGCTCACGCAATTTCGGTGCAGATCCTGGTGGCAGCAGGAGCAAAGAACCAGGAGCTCCCGCTCCAGGTCAGCCGGTGACCCGCCGGTCCTGGCACGTTCGGTTCCAAGGGTATGGATCTCCAGGTCGGCCGCCAGGTACTCCTCCCCGCAGAGCTCGCACCTGCACCCCGCGGCGATCACGATCCTCTTCTGCCTCACCGGGGGAATCAGGTCACGGGAGGGAAACGTCATCGCTCTCAGGGGTTTCTGGCGACGAGGGATCTCTTATAGTTTACCCTCCCGGTTGTGGGACCACCAGTGGTCCGTTCGACAGGATGATTCATCACCGGTTCGTGCACCTCCCGGTTCCGCAGAAAAAAAGGTGAATTCAGACGGTGATGCCCAGCGGGCCCAGGATATGCTCCGCCTTGCAGACCACCGTGATGGTGTCCGAACCGGCAAAGAGCAGCCCGGCGAACTTCCCGTTCATATCGACCGGAGAGCCGCTGTCACCGGGCTGCGACATGACTGTCGTGAGGATCTGGTCGGTGAAGAGGGCGACCTTCTCAGTTGTATACTGCACCCGGACGCTTGCAGAACTGGAGAGCACGAGGCCGTACGAGACACCGCTGGTCCGCCCGCTCTTCCTGACCAGTCTCCAGGGGCGCGCCGGGGTGGTGCCGCTCACCGTGTAGAACCCGTTGTTCCTCATGTTGAGGACCCGCCCGAGACGGTCGTACGTGCCTTCATCCAGGAGGGCGATCGCGGCGTCGGCCTTGTTCTTTCCGGTGGTGTCGTCGAAGTCGATATCGATGTAGTCTGCCAGGGTACCGATGCTGGTATCGGATGACCCTCCATCAAATCCGCCCGGCTGCCAGGCCTCCGTACCCTTGGAGACAAAATTGGCCTCGGTATCCATCGCAAGGACATGGGCATTACTGAGGGCGTACGTATTTCCGTCAGAACCCCGGACCACGAGGCCAAGGGTTCCGGAGCTGCCGGGGATACCGGCACCCCCCAGGCTTATCCCACCGAATACCGGCCGGTTCTCACCTGTGCGCGAATACACCGCTTTTCTGGGCAGACTCACCGCTTCAGGGGTCGCGGCAGCAGTGTCAAGCGCCATGATCTTTCCGGTGACGATGACCCGGACCCGGATCCCGTCAACCTTCTCGGGGACCTTCCGGGTGTGCTCCGCCCGTTCCACCATCACCACGATCTCGTCGGCAACGGGGTCATCATAGACCCCGGTGACCCCTTCGGTCTCAAGGAGCTTCTTCTCGTGCTTCTCCCTCACCTGCTTCAGTACCGCGGCCCCGCTCGCCGGGCCCGCGGCAAGGAAGAGGAGGAGAATCGCGAGGAGGACAAGGACAACCTTCATCTCTCTCACCCCGCGGGACTCTTACCGTCCCGGGGAATAAACCTTGGGGTGGGGGGAGACGAACCCGTGCCGGCACCCTGCCGGTTCACAGGTTCCGGTCCCCCGGACGCGATACCCGGGGATTACCTTCCGGGTTCCTTCACCCGTATGAGGATCCCTGCTGCCAGCGCGGCGAGGGCAGCGGGAAGGAGAGACGTTCCACCGGCACGTGTGGGTCCGGGTTCCGGCCCCGAAGTCGTGGGCTGAGCTTCCGTCGTCGGCTGCGTCCCGGCCGGGGGTGATGTGGCGGGCGGAGCGAGGGTGGTGATCGCTTCCGCAGGTACGGTCGTGGCGGGAGGGGTTACCGGGGCCCCGGCGGTACGGAAAAAGGCGAGGACACCGTCATCGCTCACGGCGGCGAGGGAGGTGCCGTCCTCGGAGAGGGCAACGTCAGTCACCCATCCTTTTGCCTGGTAACTCCAGGCCAGGTCCCCTGCAGAGGTGAAGAGGTAGATCCTGCGGTCCAGGCCACGGCCGCTGCCCGCGGTGATAAAGGAGCCGTTGCCGGAGATGTCCACGCACGCCACGGGATCGCCCAGGTCATGGATCCAGAGCAGACCACCGGTCCGGTTGAAGAGGTAGACCTTCCTGTCGTCGCTCCCGGCAACAATATACCGTGAATCGGAGGAGACGGCGATATCCCGCAGGTTGCTGCCCGTACGGTAGGACCAGAGCAGGTTCCCGCTCGGGTGAAGCGCGACAACGGAGTAGGCCGAGGCCCCGATGAGGTAGGTGCCGTCCCGGGCAAAGAGGAGCTTCCTGTTCTCGAAGGTCCCGTACCTCCACTTCTCGGACCCGCTCTGGTTGAAACCCACCACAGAATTCGGTGTTCCCACGGCGATGATGCTGCTATCCGTGGGTATGGCAACGGCAGTCGCGCCATAGGTGGAGTTCCGGGCCAGCAGAAACCCGGCATTGGTATGGAGGGAGAAGGTGGTACCCCCGATGGTTGCCACGAACCGGCCCTCAGGGGACATGGAGATGGTATCCACCGGTTTCACGTCGCTGTCCAGCCAGAGGGTCCGTCCCCTGCTGTCCAGGACCCGGATTCCTGCGTCGGTACCGGCCGCGATGACGGAACCGTCACCGGTGATGGAGACCGCCTTCCCTCCGAAGCCTCCCCACACCTTCTCCCCGCTGCGGGTGAAGAAGTAGATCCTGTCCAGGCATGCAGCGATGGAGGACCCGTCCGCCGAGATGGCTACGCTGTATCCCTCCGGGGCCGTTGCCCGGTACGTCCACAGCGGCTGCACGACGGTGGATGCGAGGACAGTGCCCGCGAAAAGCCACAGTCCCAGGACCATCCCCGCCAGCCGCAATGGTGTCATGTTCTCTCAATGAGAGTCCA
>JAJRCY010000145.1 GCA_028678715.1 Methanomicrobiales archaeon
ACGACCCCGAAGCTGGTGGCGGCGGCCACCGAGGGCGGGACCGAGCTCTTCCCGGTGGCGTACTTCGACAAGGAAGCCTTCCTGAACCAGTCCCCGCAGCTGTACAAGCAGATGATGATGGCGGCAGGGTTCGAGAAGGTCTTTGAGATCGGCCCCATCTTCCGGGCCGAGGAGCACAACACCACGAAGCACCTGAACGAGGCCACCTCCATCGACGTGGAAGTCTCCTTTGCCGACCAGGAGGACGTGATGCGGATCCTGGAGGAGATGGTGGCCGACGTGTACCGGAAGGTGGCAGAGACCTGCGGGGACCCTCTCTCCTGGCTGAAGAAGGACCTGGAGGTGCCCGCCATTCCCTTCCCCCGGATCCCCTACGCCGACGCGATCGAGATCGCTGCCAGGAGGACCGGGGAATCCCTGAAGTTCGGCGACGATTTCGGGGCAGCGGCCGAGAAGGCCCTGGGCGAGGAGATGGGCACCCACTACTTCATCGTGGACTGGCCGACAGTCATCAAGCCCTACTACGCGATGCCGTATGACGACCGGCCCGAGTTCTGCAGGGCCTTCGACCTGATGCACCCCCGGATGGAGCTCGCCAGCGGGTCACAGCGGGTGCACCGGCACGATCTGCTGGTAGAGCAGATCCGGTCCAAGGGCCTCCGGCCCGAATCCTTCGACTTCTACCTGACCCCGTTCCGGTACGGCATGCCGCCCCACGCCGGCTGGGGCCTGGGCACCGAGCGGCTGGTGATGACCATGCTGGACCTTCAGAATATCCGGGAGGCCGTCCTCTTTCCCAGGGACCGGCACCGGCTCGTGCCATGACGATCCTCCCCAAGCTCCTGCCCACGACGGTGGTCGGGTCCTACCCGGTGGTGAGGTCCCCGTCGCTGCGTTCGCTGCTGGACCCGCTCCACAGTGCGGTCGAGACCGCCGTCTCGGACCAGCTGGCGGCGGGGATCGACATCATCTCTGACGGGCAGGTCCGGGGGGACATGATCGAGGTCTTTGCCCGGGCACTGCCCGGGATCCGGGACCGGCGGGTGGTCTCCAAGGTGATGCCGGCGGCAAAGCCCATCACGGTGCCCGACACCGCCTACGCACGGAGCCGGCACCGGTTCGTGAAGGGCATCCTCACCGGGCCCACCACCCTGGCACACGGCCTGCAGGTCGCCACCCCCACCTACCGGGACCGGGCCGACCTGGCGCTGGATCTCGCCCATGCTCTCGCCGTGGAGGCAAAGGCCCTGCAGGAGGCAGGGATCACCCTCCTGCAGATCGATGAACCGATCTTCTCCACCGGTGCGGCGGACCTGGAGGCCGGGAAGCGGGCGATTGAGGTGATGACCTCGGTCGTGCAGGTGCCCCTCTGCCTGCATGTCTGCGGGACGCTCGCGGATATCATCGATGACCTGCTCCACATGCCGGTGGCGGTCCTGGACTTCGAGTTCTCGGGCACCTCCTACAACCTGGAGGTACTCTCCCGGAAGGACCTGGGCGAGAAGCTGATCGGGTTCGGGTGCATCGACTCGTCGGATCCTGCCGTCGAGAAGGTATCGGTGGTGAAGAAGAGGATCCAGGCGGGCCTGGAGGTCTTTGACCCGGAGCAGATCCTGATCGACCCGGACTGCGGCCTGCGGATGCTCTCACGGGAGGCTGCGTTCGGAAAACTGAAGGCGATGGTGGAGGCCACCCGGGAGATCCGGGTGGAGATCCCCTCCGCTACTTCACCCGCCGGGTCGTCGAGGGCTCCAGGCCCTTGGCGGTGATCAGGTAGGGGATGCCCTCCTCGGGCACCTGGTGGCCCCGGTTCTTCCTGATGGACATGATGTGGACCGTGTCCGAGCCCGAGACCAGCTCGGCCAGCTCGAGAACGATGTCCACGCTGCGGATCAGCCGCGCCATCTCGAGGGGCTCGTGGACGTCCCGGTAGCAGAGAAACAGGATGTTGGAGCCCCGCTTGCGGGTATCGCGGTTGCAGATCGTCATGAACTGGATGGCGATCTCGATCGTGTACTTCTTCACCAGGCTGGAGAGCGAATCGATCACCACCCGGTCCCCCTTCATCATCGTGGCGAGCCGGTCCGGGGGCAGGTGCCGGGCGTCCACCATGCCCTCCTCGGGTTCCGCATCCAGAATCAAGTAGGTGCTGCCCTTCTCCTGTTCCCAGAACTGGCGGGCCATCAGCTCCATCCCTGACACCGGCGTTCCCAGGATCAGGATGGTGGTACTCCGGGGAAAACCTCCCTCCAGGACATTGTCGAGGCCGGCCATGCCGGTGGCACGCCGGGACTGATCGGCGGGTACAGTGGGCTTTGCTTCCTTGGTGTTCACAGGGGTGTTCACTCTAGAAGGGTGTTGTCCGTGGGAGTGATAAAACTTCTCCGGGGGAAAATCGGGGCATTTCACGGGAAACCGGGCCGGGGGGCGAACGGGCCGTCCCGGTCGTAATGCCCAATCCCGAGTACCCTGAGGTGAGAGTTTAACCTGAGGTAAGAGTTTAGCAGATTACCGGTGGGACGCTCCAGGGGGGGACCTGGCGGTCCCCCCCGCCGCGTGGGCGCCCCCCGGAGAGGATGGGTCTCCACGTCGATTCAACCGGGAATCATCCCAAACTCCCCTGGGGATGCCCACGCGGCGGGGGCGGCGAGCCCCCAAGAGCGTCATACCAGAACGTATCAATCCCGACGGTCCCTGAATGGTGGTGGGAGGATAGGAGGATCCTGCACAAGATGGATTCTCTGTCTGGAGATCAGTCGTTTGAAAAACCAGAAAAATGAGGGGAAAGAACCGGCTTACGCGTACTCCGGCGGCTGGACCTCTTTCGGGAGGCCGCCCTTGAAGTACTCCCGTATCCTGCGGTAGTACTCCCGGGAGCGGTCATTCATGGTCGGGTGGATCTTGGCCTTTGCCTCCATGAAGTGGCGCTCGGTGACGGCCGATGCACCCTCCCGCATCGCCAGCATCCCTGCCTCACGGCAGAGGGTCTCCAGGTCCGATCCCACGTAGCCGGGGGTTGCCCGGGCCAGGGACGCGATGAGGCCGTCCCGGGCCGGGTCTTGTACCCATAGATGACGGGCGGAGAGGAGATCCAGGATCCGCGTGCGGGAGAGGAGCTTCCCCTCCTCCTGCCGGGGGAGCCCGTCTGCGCTGCTCCCGATCTCTTCCGGCATGACCATCCGGTCCTTCCCCAGCTTCTCGCCCAGGTCGTCCAGCGCGGAATCGGTGAGGAGCTGGAGGAGGGAGATCACCCGGTCCAGGACGGATCCCTCCACCGGCATGGAACGGGTGTGGATGGCGAGGATCCGGACCCGGTCCTTGTCTGACGGCTCGCCGATGTACACCAGCCGGTCAAACCGGCCGGGGCGGAGGAGCGCAGGATCCACGATGTCCGGCCGGTTAGTGGCACCCATGACAACGACCCCCCGGAGTTCGAGGAGGCCATCGATCTCGGTCAGGATCTGGTTCAGCACGCTCTCCAGCACGTGGGTGCCCGCATCGGAACCCCGCTGGGGGGCGAGTGCGTCCAGCTCGTCAAAGAAGATGATGGCGGGCGCCACCTGCCG
>JAJRCY010000146.1 GCA_028678715.1 Methanomicrobiales archaeon
GGATATCGATCCCCTGCGGTTTTCCCAGCATGATCATGGTGACATTGTTCCGCCGGGCATACCGGAGGAGTTCATCGGCCACGTCAGCCCCGCGGTACCTCACGGTCCGGCCCCCCAACTTATGGGCTGTATCCATGGCCTCGGTGATCCAGGCATTCTCCTGGTCGGTGAGCGACAGGTGGGACTGGGTGTCGATGCAGAGGACCACCCATTCGGCATTGAACCGGGCAGAGAGCCGGTAGGCCGCCCTGACCATCCGCTCGGCCATGGGGCCCGGGCGGATCCCGACCACCAGCCGCTCGGTTGCAGGCCACGGTCCCGGGATCGCCCGTGCCCGCATGTGGTCCACCATGCGGGAATCGGTCGCGGCTGCCATGTACCGCAGGGCCAGCTGCCGGAGGGCGAGGAGGTTCCCGGTGCTGAAGTACCGGTCAATCGCCTGCGTTGCCATGTCCTTCACGTAAACCTTTCCGGCCCTGAGCCGGATCTGGAGGTCCTCCGGGGAGAGGTCGATGAGCCGGATGTCGTCAGCCCTGTCGAGGAAGGTATCCGGGACCGTTTCGGTGACACGGATGCCGGTGATCTGGGCCACGGCATCGTTCAGGCTCTCGATATGCTGGATGTTCACCGTCGTGCAGACCGAGATCCCCGCATGGAGGAGCTCCAGGATATCCTGGTACCGTTTCCGGTGGCGGCTCTCCGGGGCATTGGTATGGGCGAGTTCATCGACGAGCACCACCGGCGGCCTTCGTTGCAGGACAGCGTCAAGGTCCATCTCACGGAGGGGGATGCCCTGGTACTCGACCCGATGGGAAGGAATCGTCTCCAGCCGGGCCGCCAGGGCATCGGTCTCCGGCCGGCCGTGGGTCTCCATGTGGCCTGCCAGCACCTCGACCCCTTCCTGGCGCCACTGCTGGGCATCGTGGAGCATGGCATAGGTCTTCCCCACGCCGGGGGCATACCCCAGGTACACGGTCAGGCGCCCTTCATGTGCCCTCTGCTCTGTCCTCCGGGCCAGCAGGAGCAGGTCATCGGGCAGGGGCCGGCCGGATTCAGGAAGATCCATTCCCGTCACCTCCCTGCCACCGGTCCAGTTCCCGGTTCAGCGCAGCCACGTTCACATAGGGGCCCGAGAAGGGTATCGCGGGATACACCGCGAGGGAGAGGACCCGCTCCTTCAGCTGGTCCTCCGGGATATTCCGGGCTTCTGCCACCACCGGCACCTGCAGGAGCGCTGCCTCCAGGCTGAGATGGGGGTCCAGGCCGCTCCCCGACGCCATCACCAGATCGGACGGGACCGGCCCCTTGATGCCGCGGTCCCTCAGGGCCTGCATGCGCAATTCCACGTCCCTGAGCAGTGCGGGGCTGGTGGGTCCCAGGTTGGATCCTCCCGAACTGGCACCGTTGGAGGGCCTCCCTGTGGTTGCCGAAGGCCTGCCCTGGAAGTACCACGGCAGTGTGGAGTCCTGGCCGATGAGGAGCGACCCGGTCACCTGACCATCCGGCGCCGTGACCAGGCTTCCGTGGGCCGGGAAGGGAAAGGCGGTCCCGGCGACCAGGAGCACCGCGGCCGGGTAGGCAAGCCCGGTGAGGGTGAACAGGAGCGTGAACAGGATCGCGGCTGTACGGAGAGAGCTCATGTCAGTTCCTCCTAGAGATGCACCAGGGCCGAGAGCGCCATGTCGATCAGCTTGATCCCGATGAAGGGGGTGACGATCCCCCCCAGACCGAAGATCACCAGGTTGTACGTGAAGAGGGTGGAAGCCGGTATCGGCCGGAATCTGACCCCCTTCAGGGCCAGGGGGATCAGGAGGGGGATGACGAGTGCGTTGAAGATGACCGCCGAGAGGATCGCTGTGAACGGCGTCGAGAGGCCCATGACGTTCAGTGCGGACAGGCAGGGATAGATCCCGACGAGAGCAGCCGGGAGGATGGCAAAGTACTTGGAGACGTCGTTTGCGATGGAGAAGGTGGTGAGCGCACCCCGGGTCATCAGGATCTGTTTGCCTATCTCGACGATATCCAGCAGCTTGGTGGGGTCGCTGTCCAGGTCGATGATGTTGGCCGCTTCCCGCGCGGGCTGGGTCCCGTTGTTCATGGCCACGGCCACGTCGGCCTGGGCGAGCGCCGGGGCATCGTTGGTCCCGTCACCGGTCATCGCCACCATGTTGCCTTCGGCCTGGTAGTCCCGGATCAGCCGGAGCTTCTCCTCGGGGTGGGCCTCGGCCACGAAGTCGTCCACGCCGGCCTCCGCCGCGATGGTAGCCGCGGTCAGGTGGTTGTCGCCGGTGATCATCACTGTCCGGATGCCGATCCGGCGGAGGTCCCGGAAGCGTTCCCGGATACCGGACTTCAGGACGTCCTTTAAGTGGATGACACCCAGGATCGTCGTGTCCCGGCACACGACCAGGGGCGTTCCCCCGGCAGACGCGATCCCGGTAACCTTCGCCTCCAGATCCCGGGGTACGGTGCCCCCTTTCGCCTGGACAGACCGGGTAATGGAGTCCGCGGCCCCCTTGAGGTACATGGTACCTCCATACTCGATCCCGCTCACCCGCGTGGCCGCGGAGAAGGGAATGGGGCGGGCACCCTCCGGCGGGGTGACAGGGCCCTTTCGGACCCGGGAGGCGAACTCCACGATGCTCTTCCCTTCAGGGGTTTCATCGCCCAGCGAGGAGAGGTTCGCGGCCTCGACCAGCCCTTCCCGGGGCTGACCGTCCACCGGGATCATCTCGGAAGCCTGCCGGGCACCCAGCGTGATGGTCCCGGTCTTGTCCAGGAGGAGCACGTTCACATCGCCGGCCGCCTCGATCGCCCTCCCGGAGAGGGCCACAATATTCTTCCTGAAGAGGCGGTCCATGCCCGCGATCCCGATGGCAGGAAGGAGCGCGGCGATGGTGGTCGGTGCAAGGCAGACGAAGAGTGCCGTGAGGATGGTGGCACTGAGCGGGGTGCCGGTCCCCGCGGTGGCGGCACTGAACCGGGAGACCGGCTCCAGGTTGCAGACGACTGCCAGGAAGGCGATGGTCAGGGATATGAGGAAGAGCTGCAGTGCCACTTCGTTGGGGGTCCTGCGGCGCTCGGCCCCCTCCACCATGCAGATCATCCGGTCCAGGAACGTCTGTCCCGGCTCCGCGGTGATCCTGATGATCACCTCGCTCGCGATGACCGTGGTCCCCCCGGTAACGGCGCTCCGGTCCCCGCCGGATTCCCGGATGACCGGAGCGGACTCCCCGGTGACGGCCGCTTCGTTGACAAGCGCCGCCCCCTTCACCACCTCCCCGTCGCCGGGGATGATCTCTCCCGGCCCCACCACAACGAGATCCCCCGGCCGGAGATCGGCCGAGGAAACCACTTGGGCGTCTTTGGTGGACTCCGGGGACCGCAGCCTTTTTGCCGTGATGCTCTGGCGTGCTCGCCGGAGCGATACGGCCCGCGCCCTGCCCCGGCCTTCAGAAAGGGATTCCGCGAAGTTCGAGAAGAGCACCGTCAGCCAGAGCCAGAGGGAGATGAGGCCGGTAAAGAGCGGGGGCTCCCCGGATCGGCCGGCC
>JAJRCY010000147.1 GCA_028678715.1 Methanomicrobiales archaeon
AGAGGGAGACAGGAATCCCTTCCCTCCGGGGCTGTGTGCGGGCAGCACCACATCTCACGACTGGTTACGGGAGATCTTCATGGAAAAAGGGATGGAAGGGATATCCCCACGGGGCAGGGGGAGCGAGGGGTCTCTGCCCCCTCCCGACTCCACCCTCCTCCGGGTCTGGATCCTGCCTGGCGTGGAACACCTCCTGAAATCCCCCGGCATGCGAAAACACCAGACCGGGGAAGGAGCGGCAGTGTCTCCCCGGATACCGCGCCCGGATTCCTCCCTGTATACCACCGCTTCCCTGGTTCCGGCCTCGCCCCTCCACCTCCCGCACGCGGTGCCGGCAGGACCATCCCTGTATAGAACTGCATGGTCTCGGAGCCCGGAAGGAAGAATGCCGGGACCACGTACCAGGGATCCCGGGAAGAGGCAGGGGAGGCCTCTCAGGAATCTTCGTGTCCCTCCAGGGAATAGGAGAGACGGTGCATCCTGTTCCCGGCAGAGAGGGGAAGGCGTATCGCGGCCCGCACCCCTCAATCCCGAAAGGAAGGGGTGGGCAACGCATCTTTCCGATGGCTCAACCATGATTCGTTACCCTCCTCCAGTCCCCCCCCGCCCCATGATACACCAGGAGCGGGCCAGCTGGCTCAGGCCGCCTCCGGGCCCGGGAGGGATCCCTAGGTGGGGGTCGCGCAGGGACTCGTGGATCACAACCTCCAACTTTCGCAGAATGGTCATTCTGCGAAAAACTTTATTTATTTGAGATTGAATAGATTCAGCGATGGAAAATGGTTATTTCTCGGAGTGGCTGCCCCGGTACCGGCACTACCTCCGGATGAGGAACTATTCCGAGAGAACAATTGACAGCTACGAGGCGGTCCTCCGCCGGCTGGTGCATTACCTCTGGCTACGGGGGAATACCGACCCCTACCGGGTGGTCTTCTACTGGAAGGACCTGGCCTCGGCACGCACGGACACGCCCGTCGAAGCAGACACGATGCTCATCACGGACTTCCTCTCCTTCCTCACCTCGCTCCGGACCTACCGCCCCTCCACGATCCACCGCATCATCTCCACCATCTCCTCGTTCTACCGGTTCCTCACCGCACAGCATGCCGTGCCGCAGAATCCCATACCCGGCATCGAACGGCCCCGGATGAAGGAGAAGGAGCTGGTCTACCTGAAGCACAGCCAGGTGCTGGAACTCCTGGCGTCCATCACGGATCTCAGGGATCGCCTGGTGATCCGTACCATCTATGCAACAGGCGTGCGGGTCTCTGAGCTCTGCAGCATCACCTTTGATGATATCAATTTTGCATCCCAGACCATCCGGGTGAAGGGGAAGGGGGGGAAGATCCGGATTGTCTTCATCGACCCGGAGACCCTTGAAGAACTCCGCGGCTTCATCGGCGACCGCACAACCGGGCCGCTCTTTCCCGGCCAGAGTGGCCGGCCTGTCTCGGCCCGGACCGTCCAGATGATCTTCCGGAAGTATGCCCCCGCCGGCATCACGCCCCACAAGCTCCGGCACAGCTACGCCAGCGAGCTGTACACCCGCTCACATAACCTGCGGGTGGTGCAGGAGAACCTGGGTCACTCCTCCCTCAAGACCACGGAGATCTACCTGCACACCGATCTCGATGAGAGGAAGAAGGTGTACCGGGAGTTCTTCCCCCTCTCGGGCAACGGCGACGAACAGAAGAAATAAACCACCGGCTGCGATATCGATGGAGGCACTCCCGGGAGTGTCCGGTTGCAGGGACTCACCGGCGGTTTTCGATTCTCCCCACGCCATCTCCTCTGGAAAAAAAGAACGGCGAAAAAGGGGACTGTTTCCCTCTACTCCACCATGCCGGACCGGAGGATCTGGGGGCCGGAGGGCAGGTCGATCTCTGCCACCGGCTCCTTCAGGTCGGAGAGGCGGCTTGCCACCACCAGGTCACGGGAGACCGTGTAGAGGATGTCATCGATGTACAGGGACCGCATCACGGCACCGGTCCACCAGTAAGACCCGTCTGTCCCCTCCCCGTGGAGGTGGCGCACCTTCCCGCGGAGGGTGAAACCCGTCTCAGGGTTGACTCCGAAGACGTACGCACCCTGCCAGTAGGACGGGTAATACGGCATCCGGGCGATCCCGCTCACGGTCCTCACCGTGTTCTCGCTGACCGGGATGACGAGGAGGTTCTTCTCCCGGTCGAACAGGAAGGCCTTGTGGTCCCGGAGGGCTTCCGAGTCGGTGCCGGCCTCGCCTATCACCAGGGCATTGATCTGTTTCGGGTGCTCCACGTCCGAGACGTCAAAGAGTGCCAGCTTGAGCCCGGAGACAGAGACACCGCCCCAGTCATTGGCCTCGGTCTCCTTGCCGACGCCGATCAGGTGGGTGCTGTCATACGGGTGCAGGTAGTCCGAGTATCCCGGTATCTTCAGCTTGCCAAGCACTACCGGCTTTCCGGGATCCGAGAGGTCAATGACAAAGAGGGGATCGATCCGCTTGAAGGTCACCATGTAGAGCCGGTCGCCGATGAACCGGGTTGCGTAGATACGCTCATCCGGTGCCACGAACTCCAGCTTCCCGATGGTCTGCATCTTCTCCGACAGCACATACACGTTGTTGTATTCCATGGAACCGGCACGGGACGACCACCCGCTGACCGTGGTGGCCACTCTCAGGTTGCCGCCGTACTCGTCCATCGAGAACTGGTTCAGCAGGTGCCCGGGAACCGAGCCCTTCGCCCCGTACTGGATCTTCCCATCCCCGATGGCAATCCGGTGGATGGTGGAGGTCTCCCGGGGGGAGAGGGACTGCTCGTCCCGGATCACCGGTCCGTCCACCTGGACTGCGGTGGCAACCGAAAGCGTGCTCGCGTACGCGATGTACATATTGCCGGATGATACATAGAGCGTGGTCCCGTAGCCCAGCAGGTAGGTCTCAGCGGCCGGCGAGGCGCTGCCCGCAGTCCGGAAGGCACTGACTGTGTAGTACTGGTAGGATGAGGAAGGGATATCGAAGTACCGGATCTTCGGGCTGATCACCGCTCCATCTGCCATCACCTCTGGCATGGGGATGGGATCCCGCACGTACACCGATTCGCTGGTGACGGCGTACACGTACTCGCCGATCATCCGTGCGTCGTAGTAACTTCCGGTGAGGGTGATGTCCCTTTCCAGTTCGGGATCGGACTTGTCCGCCAGTGAATAGATCAGCGCATGGGTCATGGTCCGGGTATCGTACCGCGGGGGCATCATCCCCGCTTTCTCAGCATAGACTGGGCCGCTGTCCCAGGAGGTGGTGAAGATCACCAGCCGGTCCCGGTCCAGAAACATCTCCTGCGGTGAGCCGGTGATGGAGGTTTCCGAGAGGATCTTTGCCTTCTCGGCCGGGTACGCATCAACGATGGCGAGGGTGCTTCCGGAAAGGATGTAGATGTATCTGCCGTCGTTCTTCACGAAATCCGCTTCATCCACGCCTGCCACCTGGATATTGGTGGTGGAATAGCCGGTCCCGGTGATGCTGGGGATCGAGAGATCTGCCGATTGCTTGGAGGCGCCCGATTCCGGG